>CAZWDE010000077.1:0-11855 GCA_964632555.1 uncultured Limibaculum sp. | reverse complement strand
GCGGGCGCCCGGGCCCGTCGCCGCGCGCCCCGCGTCAGGGCTCCCAGGCGAGAAAGTTGCCGATCAGCCGGAGGCCCGTCTCCTGGCTCTTCTCCGGGTGGAACTGCGTGCCGACCCGGTTGCCGCGCCCGACCACGGCCGCGACCATCTCGCCGTAGTGGACATGGGCCAGCCGATGCTCGGGGTTCCGCGGCCGCAGATGGTAGGAATGAACGAAATAGGCGTGCGCGCCGGGCCCGATGCCGGCGAGGAGCGGGTGCTCCTCGGCGCCGATCACCAGCTCGTTCCAGCCCATCTGCGGCACCTTGAGCTCGGGGTCGTTCGGCTCGAGGCGGACGACGTCGCCGTGGATCCAGTCGAACCCCGGCGTCTCGGCGTGCTCGAGCCCGCGCGTCGCCATGAGCTGCATGCCGACGCAGATGCCGAGGAACGGGTGGCCGGCCTCGGTCCGCGCCTCGACCGCCTGCCAGAGCCCGTCGACGCCCATGAGCCCGGCGCGGCAGTCGGCGAAGGCGCCGACCCCCGGCAGCACGATCCGCTCGGCCCGGGCGACGGTCTCGGGATCGCCCGAGACGCGAACGGGCCCGCCCGCGCCGCGCTCGTCCGCCATGCGGGCGAACGCCTTCTCGGCCGAGCGCAGGTTGCCCGAGCCGTAATCGACGATCACGGTGCTCATGCGCGGGTCACGCGAGCGCCTCGGCCGTGCCTCCGCCGCCCCCGCCGCGGCCGTCGCGCGGGGCGTCGCGGCCGACGCCCTCGCCGGTGCGCCAGGCCTCCTCCGCGCCCTCGGGCGAGTGCGCCTCGACCCAGCCGATGCGCCGCCAGCCGCGCAGCCGCATCTCGAGGCGCTTCAGCGTGGTGCCCTCGGTGAAGCCGAGCAGCGCGAGGCCGAGAACCGTCGGCGAGAAGGCGAAGGGGGAGTAGGCGACCGCCCCGACGAGCGCCGCCACGTGCAGCCCGAGGAGGATCCAGAGCCCCTCGTAGAGCGGCCAGAGCACCGGGATCGCGGCGTACCAGGGCGGCTCGCCCACCACGTCGATCTCGCCCGTGCGCCGGCGCTCGTGAACGGTGAACAGCTGGTGCTCCATCAGAGCGTTCCCTTGGTCGAGGGCACCGCGTCGCCGCGGCGCGGGTCGGGCTCGACGGCGGCGCGCAGGGCCTGCGCCACCGCCTTGAACGTCGCCTCGGCGATGTGGTGCGTGTTGGCGCCCGCGAGCCGCTCGACGTGGAGCGTCATCCGGGCATGGGTGGCCAGCGCCTGGAAGAACTCGCGCACGAGCTCGGCGTCGAACTGGCCGATCTTCTGCGCCGGCATCGGCACCTGCCAGACGAGGAACGGCCGGCCCGAAAGATCGAGCGCGGCGCGCACCAGAGCCTCGTCCATCGGCAGGAGCGCCGAGCCGTAGCGGCGGATCCCGGCCTTGGCCCCCAGCGCCTCGGCGATCGCCTGTCCGAGCGCGATGCCGGTGTCCTCGACCGTGTGGTGGTCGTCGATGTGCAGGTCGCCCTCCGCCTCGATCGTGATGTCGAGCAGCGCGTGGCGCGCGAGCTGCGCCAGCATGTGGTCGAAGAAGCCGATCCCGGTGCGGATCTCGTGCTCGCCCGTGCCGTCGAGCGCGACCTCGACGGCGATGCGGGTCTCGGCGGTCAGGCGCTCGAGCCGCGCGGTGCGGCGGAGCGCGGGGACGACGGGCAGGCTCATCGGTTTCCTCTCGCGAACCGGACGACGACGCCCGATGTCGCCGATTCCGCGCCCGCGATCAATCATGCGGGTGCGGGGCCGAGCGTCACGCGGCGCTCGCGGACCGGCAGGTGCACGATCGCCGAGAAGACGCCGAGCCCGATCGCGATCCACCACACGAGGTCGTAGTGGCCCGTGAGGTCGTAGACCCGCCCGCCCATCCAGACGCCGAGAAAGCTGCCGATCTGGTGGCTGAGAAAGACGAAGCCGTAGAGCATCCCGAGGTTCCGCGCGCCGAAGATCGTGGCGACGAGCGCCGAGGTGAGCGGCACGGTCGGCAGCCAGAGCACGCCCATGACCAGCGAGAAGGCGATCACCGTGGCGGGTGTCGGCGGGACGGCGAGGAAGGCCAGGATCACCGCCGCGCGGCCGGCGTAGATGCCCGAGAGCACGTAGGGCTTGGGCACCACGCCTCCGAGGCGGCCGAAGAGGTAGGTGCCCGCGATGTTGGCCGCGCCGATGATCGAGAGGGTCGCGGCGCCGAGCGTCACCGAGCCGCACACCTCCGCGACATAGGGCGGCAGATGCGCGGTGAGGAAGCCGATGTGGAAGCCGCAGACGAAAAACCCCATCACCAGAAGCACGTAGGAGGACTGCGCGAAGGCGCCGCGCAGCAGCGCGCCGAGCGGGATCTCGGGCTCGGGCGGCCCGCCGGCGTCGGGCTGCGGCCGGAGCGCCGGGATCGCCAGCGCCATCGGCAGCAGCAGGCCGGCGATGGCGAGGAGCGCCACCTGCCAGCCGAACGCCTCGGTGAGCGTGCCGGCGATCAGCGGCATCAGCATCTGGCCCATGGAGCCGAGCGCCGCGGCGGTGCCCATGGCGGCCGACCGGCGGTCCTCGGGGGCGGCGCGGCCGACCATCGAGAGCACGATGCCGAAGCCCGTGCCGGCGATCCCGAGCCCGACCAGCACCCCCGCGCCCAGATGCTGCGCGAGCGGCGTGGCGCCGAAGGCCGAGACCAGCATGCCGGCGAGATAGAGCGCGAAGCCGAGCCAGAGCGCCGTGCGGTCGCCCAGCCGGTCGGCGATGCGCCCGAACACGGGCTGCGCCACGCCCCAGACGACGTTCTGGATGGCGATCGAGAGCGAGAACACCTCGCGCGGCCAGCCATGCTCGGCCGAGACGGGCTCCAGCACGATCCCGAAGACCGAGCGCGCGCCGAAGCTCAGGCCCAGCACGAGGCTGCCGGCCGCGATCACCGTCGCCGCGGGCGAAAGGCGGATCACGCCGGCACCCCCGCGACCGGCTCGCGGCGCTCGACGACGGGAAGGTGCACGACCGCCGAGAGCGCGCCGACACCGACGCCGACCCACCAGACGACGTCGTAGGTGCCGAACCGGTCGTAGAGCTCGCCGCCCATCCAGACACCGAGGAAGCTGCCGAGCTGGTGCGAGAAGAACACGATGCCGTAGAGCGTGCCCATGTAGCGCAGCCCGTAGATGTGCGCGATCAGCCCCGAGGTGAGCGGCACGGTGGCGAGCCAGAGCGTGCCCATCGCGAGCGAGAAGGCGATCACCGTGGCGGGCGTCATCGGCACGAGGATGAACCACGCGGCGACGATCGTGCGCCCGGTGTAGATCCCGGCGAGGAGATACTTCTTCGGCAGGCGCGAACCGAGATGGCCCGCGAGCAGGGTTCCCGCGATGTTGGCCGCCCCGATCAGCGCGATCGCCCAGGCGCCGAGCGCCGAGGTGTCGCCGATGCCGAGATCGGCGAGGATGCCGGCCGGGTCGATCGGGCCGCAGGCCTCGGCGACGAAGGCGGGGAAATGCGCGGTCACGAAGCCGAGCTGGTAGCCGCAGGAGAAGAACCCGACGAAGATCAGCAGGAACGAGGGGTCGCGGAACGCGCGGCCGAGCACCGCGCCCATCGTCTCCTCGAGCTCGGCCCGGCCCGCGGGCTCGGGCGCGCGGAGGAGCGGCAGCAGCAGGAGCGAGGCCAGCACGACGCAGGCGAAGACGAGGAAGACGCCCGACCAGTCGGTCACGCCGAGAAGCGCCTCGGCCGCCGGCGGCCCGACGATCTGCCCGGCCGAGCCCGCCGCCGTCGCGACCCCGAGCGCCATCGAGCGGTGCTCGGGCGCGGCCGCGCGGCCGACGACCGCGAGGATCACGCCGAAGCCCGTGCCCGCGATGCCGAAGCCGATCAGCACGTTGAGCAGCTGGTGCCCCTCGGGCGTCACCGCGAAGGCCGACCAGACGAGCCCGACGGCGTAGACGACCGCGCCGAGCACGATCGCGCGCCGGTCGCCGAAGCGCTCTCCGAAAGCCGCGAAAAGCGGCTGGCCGATGCCCCAGGCGAGGTTCTGTATCGCGATCGCGAGCGAGAACTCGGCGCGCGGCCAGCCGAACTCGGCGGCGACGGGGATCTGGAACACGCCGAAGCTCGCGCGGATCGCGAAGCTCAGCATCAGGATCAGGGCGCCGCCGACGAGGACGGGCGTGACGAGACGGGCCGTGGCGCGGCGGGGTGCCGCGGGGCGGGCGAGCGTGGTCATCTGCGATCCTCCGCGGTCTAGCTGCCCGGAGCCGGCTGCAACGTCAAAGCAAAGCTTGTGATGGGGGCGATCAACGGCGTCCGGCATCCGGGCCGGACGCGCCGCTCAGGGCCGCCCTTCCTCGGCGTCCCGCCTCCCGAAAAGCAGCCGCCGCGCCTCGGGCGGGCCGAGCGCGCGCAGGAGCTCGGCTGCGAGGCAGTAGAGCACGAGGAGCGCGAAGAGCCACATCTGCACCACGAGGACATGTGGCAGCGTCACCGCCTCGCCGATCCGGGCGAGCGCCGCGAGACTGCCGGTGCTCGCGGCGAGGCGGACGGCCTCCTCGACGAGCCGGAAGAGGAGCGCGACGAGCCCGAAAAGGAGCGCCTTCCACAGCACGGAGTAGATCCTTCGATGCGCGAACCAGCCCGCCAGCGGCAGGCCCTCCACGACGAGGATCGCCTTGGCGACGATCAGCGCGCCCACCGTTGCGAGCGCCGTGTCCCCGACCGTGAGCCCCGCGTCCTCCAGCACCGCCGCCCGCGTCACGGCGATCATGTGGAAGGCGACGAGGAAGAACACGGTCGCGGGCAGCGCCGCTCGCATCTCGCGCCGCAGGAACGACCAGATCCCGACCATCGCCCCGCCTCCACCGCGCCAGCGTTCCCGGAGGCTACGCCCGCCACGGCCCCCGCGCAATCGCGCCCTTCGCGCCGCTCGTCCCGGGCGATGCCCCGTTTGCCGCGCCCCCGCCGATCGGGCATAACCCCGCCTTGACCCTGCGGCCACCGGGAGAGGGGGATGCCAGACGGGCCGATCACGCGCTATCGCCGGATGGTCGCCGCGGGCGAGTTGCGCCCCGACCCCGCCCAGGCGATGGCGGTCGAGAAGCTCCAGCTCCTCCACATGCGCCTGCGCGACTACGACCCGCAGAAGGGCAAGCGCGTGGCGCGCGGCTGGTTCGGCTTCGGCCGCGCCTCGCCGCACAAGCAGATCAAGCTGACGGGGCTTTACATCTATGGCGGGGTCGGGCGCGGCAAGTCGATGCTGATGGACCTGTTCCACGAGGGCGCGCCGGTCGAGCCGAAGCGGCGGGTGCACTTCCACGCCTTCATGTCGGAGGTGCATGTGGGCGTGCACATCGCGCGCGAGAGCAACGTGGAGGACCCGATCCGCGTGGTCGCCGAGGAGATCGCCGAGGGCGCGACGCTCCTCTGCTTCGACGAGATGCAGGTGACCGACATCACCGACGCGATGATCCTCGGCCGGCTCTTCGAGGCGCTGTTCGACCGCGGCGTGGTGGTGGTGGCGACCTCCAACCGCCCGCCCGACGATCTCTACAAGGACGGGCTCAACCGGGCGCTCTTCCTGCCCTTCATCGCGATGCTCAAGGAGCGGCTCGACGTGGTGGAACTCGCCTCGCCGACCGACTACCGGCAGGGACGCGCGGCGGGCGGGCGGCGCTATGTCTGGCCGCTCGGGGCGGAGGCACGCGCGGCGATGGACGCCGCCTGGGACCGCGAGACCGGCGGCGCGGCGGGCTGGCCCGAGACCCTGGCGCTCGGCTCGCGCGAGTTGCGGCTGCCGAAGGTGGCGCGCGACGTGGCCCGCGCCGATTTCGCGACGCTCTGCGAGGCGCCGCTCGGGCCGTCGGACTATCTCGAGATCGCCCGGCGCTTCCGCGCGCTCATCCTCGAGGACGTGCCGCGGATGGGGCCGACGCGGCCGAACGCGGCCAAGCGCTTCACCACCCTCGTCGACGCGCTCTACGAGGCGCGGCGGCGGCTCCACGTCTCGGCCGAGGCGCCGCCCGAGGGCCTCTACACCGAAGGGCGGGAGTCGTTCGAGTTCGCCCGCACGGTCTCGCGCCTCGCCGAGATGGGCGCGGCCGACTATCCGGCGGCCACGGTGGGCTGAGCGCGGGGGTCGGGCGCCCCGGTCGAGAGCAGGTGGAACGCCATCACGTGCGCGGCGCCCGAGAGCCCGACGCCGAAGAGCGGGATCAGCACGAGCGGCATCTCGGCGATGCTGGCCATCGCCGGCACGCCCGCCAGTGAAAAGGCGAGCCCGGTGCCGACGGCGAGCACGAAATCGGCGAAGCCCACGGTGTGGAAGACCCAAAAGCGCGCCCGCCCGCCCCAGCCGGTGGCGATCACCGGGATCACGAGCAGCCCCGCCAGCAGATCGCCCCAGGCCGCGCGGGCGACGAAAACCTCCGGCAGCCGCCCCTCGGCGCCATAGGCGAAGAACACCGCCGCCGCCCCGATGCGCCAGAGATGGAACCGGGTCAGCCAGCCGATCCCGCGGGCGCGGATCGCGGCGCGCAGGCCCGGCGCCGCGGCGTAGACCGCCACGGGCAGGGCGATGCCGAGCGCGGCGAGGCCGCCGATGGCCGGCACCGGCAGAGCGGCGAAGACGCCGAGGCCGCCGAGCAGGGCGACCGTGGCGCCCCAGCCCGCGACGATCCACGGAATGCGGCGGGTCCAACGGCGGCGGTCGGCGTCGGGAGTGTCTTGCGTATGCACGAGATCGGTCATGCCATGTCCTTTCCTCGATCGGGGGCGGAACGTCAGGGGGCGGAGGCGAGCCGGCGGAGCGCGCGCGCGGTCGCCGCCGGATCGGCGCCGAGCGCGTCGGCCGTCTGTTCCTGCACCGCGGCCCAGGCCGGACGGGCGGCCTCGAGCCGGGCGCGGCCGGCCTCGGTCAGGTGCACGTGGCGGGCGCGGTGGCGCGTCTCCGGGCCGAGCCGCACGAGGCCGTCGCGCTCGAGGGGTGCCAGCGCGCGGCTGAGGCTCGAGCGCTCGAGGCCGAGCGCCTCGGCGATCTGCGTGATCGTGGCGCGGCCGCCCGCGAGCGCCGCGGCGACCAGCACCGAGAACTGCGTGACGCGCAGGCCGTGCGGGCGGAGCGCCGCGTCATAGGCCCGCGTCAGCGCCCGCGCCGCGAGGCGCGCATTGGTCGCGAGGCAGAGGGCGGGGATCTCGGCGATGTCGGGGGCGTCGGCCATCGGATCTCCTCTCGTGCATGCACATAAGACCTGCGCCGCCCCGCGCAACCGGTCCGCGCGCGACGCGTTCTGTCCGGACCGGAGCCTGCGCGGTCGTTTTCGGATGGCCATTCCGGGCCGCGCCGCCTAGGCTCGGCGGCCAGGCACGCGCCGGGGCCACCGGCAGACACGGGGAGCGCCATGGTCGATCCAGTCGCGAGATCGCAGGCCGCCGAGTTCGGCGAGCGCGCCGAGGGCACGCCGGACGACGCGCTGCCGTCCGACCGCGTGTTCCTCGCCGACTACGTCGCCGCGATCGAGATCGGCGCCTATCCCGAGGAGCACGGGGTGCGCCAGCATCTGCGCTTCAACATCGTCCTAGAGGTGGTGCGCAACACCGCCCATCTCGACGACCGGGTGGGGCGGGTGATCAACTACGACACGCTGGTGTCCTCGATCCACGAGCTCGCCGAGGGGCCGCGCATCCAGCTGCTCGAGACCTTCGCCGAGCGGCTCGCGCAGATGCTGCTCGTCGACCCGCGCGCGCGGCGGGTGCGGATCCGGATCGAGAAGCTCGACCGGCTGCCGGGCGGCGCGAGCCTCGGCTGCGAGATCGCGCGCGCCCGCAGCCCCGAGGCGAACGAGCGCGTCTGGGCGCTCGCGCCCGAGATCAAGCCGGCCCCCTGAGGCGCCCGAGGACCGTCGCCGCCCCTGCGGGGGATCGGAATGGGCATCCGGAACGACCTGATCGAGGGATGTGTCCGGCAGCGGCCGGTCGCGAAATGCGGGGCGACCAGTTCGGCGAACGCGCGTCGGAACGTGCGTTGGTCCGGCCTCGGCTTGGGACGGGAGAGGGCCTGCCGAGGCGCGCCATCTCCATCGATGCCACAGCCCCCTCGCACGCGTGGTCGATCCCGTCCTCGAGCGGTGCCGCTGGCGCCCGCTGCGCCGTGCCGGCGCCACGCGGCGCGCGCCGCGATCAGGCCCCCTCCCCCTCGGCGCCCCGGGCGAAGACGGCCTCGACGATGCCGGCGGCCTCTGCCTCGGCGGCGACGAGCGCGGCCTCGAGCGACGCGAAGTCCGGGTGGCCCGCGGCCGTCGCCATCGCCGTCTTGAGCCCCTCGCCGGCCGCCGCCGGATCGAAGGGATGCTCGAGCGCCACCCGCTCGATCTGGCTGAGCCGCGAGAGGAGAGCGTGCGTGGCCAAGAGGCGCCGGGCCGCATCCTCCGGCAGCCAGCCCGCCGCCTCGAGCCAGGGCAGCGCGTCGGAGGGCCGCCCGGTCTCGAGGCCGAAGCGGAGCGCACCGGTCTGCGCGAGGAACTCGATCTCCATCAGCCCTCCGGCCGTGTGCTTGAGCGCCCACGGATCGGACCGCTCGCGCCGGTGCGCCTCGAGGAGCCGAGCCCGCATCTCCGCCGCCTCCGCAACCACGGCGGGGGACCCGGTGCGGGTGGCCAGCGCCTCGGCGATCACCCGCGTCACCTCGCGCCCCACGGCCTCCGAGCCCGCGATCACCCGCGCGCGGGTGAGCGCCAGATGCTCCCAGACCCACGCCTTCTCGCGCTGGTAGCTCTCGAAGGCCGCGAGCGAGGTGGCGACCGGCCCCTGCCGGCCCGACGGACGCAGGCGCATGTCGACCTCGTAGAGCCGGCCCTCGGCCGTCGGCGCGGTCAGCGCCGCCACGAGCGCCTGCGTGAGCCGCGGATAGTAGGCCGAGGCCGCGAGCGGGCGCGGGCCGTCCGACGCCTCGACACCGCCCGCGTCGTAGACCGTGATGAGGTCGAGATCGGAGCCCGCCGTCATTTCGCCGCTGCCGAGCTTGCCGAGCGCGATCACCGCGAGCCCCTCGCCGGGCGGGGGCCCGTGGCGCGACGCGAAATCGGCGATCACGCGGGGCGCGAGGGCGCGGACCGAGGCCTCGGCGATCGCCGAGAAGGCCGCGCCCGCCTCATCGGCGTCGGCGAGCCCGCGCAGCACCTGCACGCCCGCGCGGAACCGCGCCTCGCGCGCCCAGCGCCTCACCGCGTCGAGCATCCGCTCGTAGTCGCTTTCGCGGCCGAGCCAGGTCTCGAGCTCGGCGAGCAGCGCCGCGGGCCCCGGCAGCGGCTCGAAGAAGTCGGGCGCCAGCAGGGCCTCGAGCGCGGTCGGCTCGCGCCCGAGATGGGCGGCGAGCTTGGGCGCCACGGCGCAGATGCCGACGATCAGGTCGAGGAGATGGGGGTTCGCGGAGAACAGCGAGAACACCTGCACGCCGGCGGGCAGGCCGGAGAGGAAACGGTCGAACTGCGCGATCGCCTCGTCGGGCGCCTGACCGCGCGCGAGCTCGCCGAGGATGCGCGGCTCGAGCCCGGCATAGAGCCGCTGCGCCCGGGCCGAGCGCGTGGCCGGCAGCCGCCCGCTCCGCCAGCGGGCGATCATCCGCTCGGCGTCGGCCGGGCGCTCGAAGCCGAGCGCGGCGAGGCGGGCCTCGGAGAGCTCCTCGGGCTCCGGCTCCCCGTCGAGCCCCGGCGCGAAGAACGCCTCGGTCGCCTCGTGCACCCGCGCCAGCCGCTCCGCGAGCGCCCATTCCCAGGCGGCGAGGTCGTCGGTGCCCGAGAGCGCCGCGACCCGGGCCCGCGCCTCGCGGGCGAGCGGGATCGTCTGGGTCTGCGCGTCCTCCACCATCTGCAGGCGGTGCTCGAGCGTGCGGTGCTCGACATAGTCGGCGGAGAGCGTCGCCCGCGTCGCCTCGGAGATCCAGCCGCGCGCGGCGAGCGCCCGGAGCGCGTCGAGCGTGCCCGCGGGCCGCAGGTCCGGGTGCCGCCCGCCACCGATCAGCTGGCGGGTCTGGGCGAAGAACTCGATCTCGCGGATCCCGCCCGGCCCGAGCTTCAGATCGTGCCCGGCGAGGCCCTCCGGGCTCACCTTCCCCTGCTGCGCGCGGATCTTGCGCAGCATGTCGGTGGTGTCCTCGATGGCCGCGAAGTCGAGATGCCGCCGCCAGACGAAGGGATCGAGGCGCCGGAGATAGGCCCGGCCCGCGGCGAGGTCGCCGGCCGCCGGGCGCGCCTTGATGTGGGCCGCCCGCTCCCAGGTGCGCCCGAGGCTCTCGTAATAGCGTTCGGCCGCCTCCATCGCCATGCAGACCGGGGTGGTCGAGGGCGTCGGCCGGAGCCTGAGGTCGGTGCGGAAGACATAGCCCTCGTCCGTCGGCTCCGAGAGCACCCGCACGAGCGCGCGGGTGATGCGGATGAAGCCGGCCTTCGCCTCGGCATAGTCCGCCGGCTCGAAGCGGTCCTGGTCGAAAAGGCAGATGAGGTCGATGTCGGACGAGTAGTTGAGCTCCAGCGCGCCGAGCTTGCCCATCGCGATCACCGCATAGCCCGCCCCGCTCGGCAGCGCCTCGGGCCCGAGCCCGGGCAGCCGGCCGCGGGCGAGCGCCTCCGCCGTCAGCCAGCGCGTGGCCTCGGCGGTCGCGGCGTCGGCGAGCGCGCTGAGCGCCGCCGTGACCTCGGCGAGCGACCACACCCCGCCGAGATCGGCGAGCGCGATCAGGAGCGCGGCCCGCGACTTCGCCCGCCGCAGCGCCGAGCCGAGCGCGCGCTCGTCGGCGGCGGCGCGGGCGGCGTCGCGCATCTCCGCCAGAAGATCCGCCAGCACGGTCTCGGGCGGGGCCTCGACCGCGCCGGCGAGCCACTCCCGGTGGCGCGTGGTCAGGCGCGCGAGATAGGGCGCGCTGCCGGCGGCGCCCGCGATCAGCTGCCCGAGCGGCCCGCGCGCGAGCGCGCCGGGAAGCTCGGCGACCAGCGCGGCGGCCCGGTCGGGGTCGTGGGGGATCGGCGCGCTGGCGATCCGGCTGGCGAAGCGGCCCGGCATGGCGACCAAGGCTCGTCCTCGGCGCGGCCGCGTCAAGCCCCCGCCGCCGGCCGCCTCAGCGGCCCTCGAACCGGGGCGCGCGCTTCTCGAGGAAGGCCAGCACGCCCTCGCGGAAATCGCGGCTCCGGCCTGCCTCGCCCTGCAGCTCCGCCTCGAGGGCGAGCTGCTCGGCGAGCGTGTTCTCGGCCGCGGCGCGGAGCGCGCGGCGCATCAGCCGGAAGGCGAGGGTCGGCCCGCTGGCGAGGCGTCCGGCGATCTCGGCGGCGCGGTCGGCCAGGTCGCCGTCGGCCACCGTCTCCCAGATCAGCCCCCAGTCGGCCGCGGTCTCGGCGTCGATCGGATCGGCGAGCAGGCAAAGGCCCGCGGCCCTCGCCTGCCCGACGAGGCGCGGCAGCCAGAAGGTGCCGCCCGCGTCGGGGATCAGGCCGATCCGCGCGAAGGCCTCGACGAACCGCGCCGAGCGCGCGGCCACCACGATGTCGGCGGCGAGCGCGATGTTGGCGCCCGCGCCCGCCGCGACGCCGTTGACCGCCGCGACCACCGGCACCGGCGCCCCCCCGATCGCGGCGAGCAGCGGCTCGTACTCCTCGCGGAGCGTGCGCTCGAGATCGAGGCTCTCGACATCGGCCGCGTCGCCGAGGTCCTGTCCGGCGCAGAACGCGCGGCCCTCGCCGGTGAGAACGATGGCCCGCGCCTCCGCGCCCGCCTGCCCGATCCGCTCGAGAAGCTCGCGGCGCATCGGCCCGGTGAGACAGTTCATCTTCTCGGGCCGGGCCAGCGTGATCGTCGCCACCCC
>CAZWDE010000076.1:0-11987 GCA_964632555.1 uncultured Limibaculum sp. | reverse complement strand
CCTCGATCAGATGCGCCGAGATCGCCGGGATGCGCGGCGCGTGCTCGGAGGCCATGCGCTCGCGGATCAGGCGGCCGACGGCCTCGAGATCGTCGGCGACGAGGCCCTGCAGCGTCTCGAACGGGGCCGACACCGGCTCGGCCGGACCATGGGCGAGTGCGTGTGGCGCGGTCATGGAGCTTTCCCCCCAAGGGCCCGGTGCGGGCCCCACATGCCGGCGACGGGGATCTCGACGCGCTCTCCGGCCCGCGCTAAGCCTCGGGTGGCATGCAGGAACTCTTGCGCACCACCGACCCGACGCTCGTCCCCTTCGTCCAGGCCCTCCTGTCGAGCGAGGATATAGAGTGCTGGCTGTTCGACGTAAACATGAGCATCCTCGAGGGGAGCCTCGGCATCTTGCCGCGGCGCGTGATGGTGCGCGAGGACGATCTCGTCCGCGCCCGCGCGGTTCTGCGCGCCAACGGGATCGAGCCCTATTCGGGGGAGGACTGGCTGTGAGCGCGCCCGCCGGGCGCCGGGAGGGATCGGGCCCGCCGGGGCGGGCGGAGGAGCGCGCGGAGGCGGAGCCGGAGGCGCGCGAGGACGCGCTCCTCGGCGGGCGGGTGCGGCTCCTGCAGCCGCGCTCGGGCTACCGCGCGGCGACCGATCCGGTGCTGCTCGCGGCCGCCGTGCCGGCGCGGCCGGGCGAGTCGGTGCTCGATCTCGGCTGCGGGGCGGGCGCGGCGATGTTCTGCCTCGCGGCGCGCGTGCCGGGGCTCCGCCTCGCCGGGCTCGAGCGCGAGGCGGCCTATCTCGCCCTCGCCGCCCGCAACGCCGCGCTCAACGGGGTGGCGGCCGAGCTCCATCTGGGCGACGTGGCGGCGCCGCCGCCGGCGCTCCGCGCCCGCAGCTTCGACCATGTCGTCGCCAATCCGCCCTACCACCCAGCGGCCGCGCTCGGCTCTCCCGTCGCGATCCGCGACCGGGCCCATCGCGAGGACACGCCGCTCGGCGAGTGGGTCGCGACCGCGCTGGCCCGGCTGCGCCCGAAGGGCCGGGTCACGCTGATCCACCGGGCGGAGCGGCTGGCCGATCTCCTCGCGGCGCTCGCGCCCGGGGCGGGCGACATCGCGGTCCGTCCGCTCGCGCCGCGCGCCGGGCGCGACGCCAAGCGCGTGATCGTGACCGCGCGCAAGGGCACCGCCGGGCCGCTCCGGCTCGCGCCTCCCCTCGTGCTGCACGACGGCCCGGCCCACCGCGCCGACGCCGAGGACTTCACCGAGGAGGCGCGCGCCATCCTGCGCGACGCGGCGCCGCTCGCCGTCTGAGAGGCTTGCCATCGCGTCCGGCCTGCGCTTCGCTCGAGCGACGAGCGGGAGGATCCGATGCAGCCAGTGCCCAACTCGATCGCCGCGATGGCCGAGCTCCTGACCGGGTGGCGGCGCGATCTCCACGCCCATCCCGAGCTCGGCTACCGGGAGCACCGCACCGCCGGTCTCGTGGCCGAGCGGCTGCGCGGCTTCGGCCTCGACGCGGTCGAGACCGGCATCGGCGGCACCGGCGTCGTCGGCGTTCTGCACGGCGAAGGCGGGGCGGGCGGCCCGGCGATCCTGCTCCGCGCCGACATGGACGCCCTGCCGATCCGCGAGGCGACCGGGCTGGCCCACGCCTCGACCAACGAGGGCGTGATGCACGCCTGCGGGCATGACGGGCACACCACCATGCTGCTCGGCGCGGCGAAGCGGCTCGCAGAGACGCGCGGCTTCCGCGGCACGGTCTATTTCTGCTTCCAGCCCTCCGAGGAGGGCGGCGCGGGTGCCAAGGCGATGCTGGACGACGGGCTGCTGGAGCGCTTCCCGGCCGAGGCGGTCTACGGCCTGCACAACTGGCCGGGGCTCCCGGTTGGCGAGATGGCGATCACCGAGGGGCCGGTGCTCGCCGCGGCCGACGAGTTCCGCATCACGCTGACCGGGCGGGGCGGGCACGCCGCCGAGCCGCACCGCGCGCGCGACCCCCTGCTGGCGGGCGCGCATCTCGTGGCCGAGCTGCAGTCGATCGTCGCGCGGCGGGTCGATCCGCGCCAGCCCGCGGTGGTCTCGGTGAGCGAGTTCGTCGCCGGGCACAGCCACAACGTGATCCCGCAGACGGCGCGGCTCCGCGGCACCACGCGCTGCTACGACGAGGGCGTCGGCCGCCTGATCCACGAGGAGATCCGCCGCCTCGCCGAGGGTGTGGCGGCCGGTCACGGGTGCCGCGCCGAGATCGAGCGCATGCCCGACCCCTATCCGCCGACGATCAACGACGCCGCGCGCGCCCGCTTCGCACACGGGGTGATGGCCGAGGTCGTCGGCGAGGGGGCCGCGACCTTCGGTCACGAGCCCTCGATGGCGGGCGAGGACTTCGCCTTCCTCGCCAACGAGCGCCCCGGCGCCTTCGGCCTCCTCGGCAACGGGCCGAGCGCGTCGCTGCACCATCCGGAATACGACTTCGACGACGCGGCGCTGCCGATCGGGGTCGCCTACTGGGTCCGCCTCGTCGAGCGCGCGCTGCCGGCCGCCTGATCGCGCCCGGGCCGTTTCGTGACAAATCCCGCGTGACAATCGCGGGCGCCGCTGATGGACTGGGGTGTCACGCCTTAACAGAGGAGGCCCGCATGAACCTGTCGTCGCACATCGCGCATCTGCGTCAGAAGCACGAGACCCTCGAGCGCAAGATCGAGGAAGCGACCCGAAGTCCTGCGGCGGACGACCTCGAACTGACCGCGCTCAAGCGGCAGAAACTTCAGATCAAGGAGGAGATTGCGCGCCTCGGCGGCGCCGACTGAGCCGCACGGCGGCTCGTGGCGGGCTCCCGTCCGGTCCGGGCGGGAGCCTTTTTCGTGCCCGCTCAGCGCCGGAAGGCGTCGAGATAGGCGCACGCCCAGCGGGCGAACGCGTCCGCCGCCACCGGCTTGCCGAAGCTCGCCCGCGCCGCCTCGGCCCGCTCCTCGGGGATCGCGTCGCCGGCGCGCAGATCGAGCAGCGCCCGCGCATAGGCCAGGCCGAACTCCGGATGGGGCTGGATCGAGATCGCGTCCGGCCGCTCGGGATCGCCATAGGCGAGCATCGCGTAGGGACAGACGGCGCTCCGCGCGAGCAGCGTCGCGTCCGGCGGAACCGCGGTCACCTGGTCCTGGTGCGAGGCGTGCCAGCTCGCGCGATCGGGCGCGTCGGCCATCCAGCCGGGGCGCGCCACCACCTCGTAGTCCTGCGCGCCGACGGCCCAGCCCCGGTCGGACTTCTCGGCCCGCCCGCCCCAGGCCTGCGCGAGAAGCTGGTGGCCGAAGCAGACGCCGACAATGGGCCGGCGCCCGCGCGCCGCCCTCAGGAACTCCTCGAGCTCGGGGATCCACGGATGGTCCTCGTAGACCCCGTGCTTCGATCCGGTGATCAGCCAGGCATCCGCCGCCTCCGGGCTCTCCGGCCGCGCGCCGTCGAGCACGCGGACCGTCTCGACCTCGACGGCCGGGTCCGCCCGGCGAAGCAGCCGCTCGAACATCGTCGGGTAGTCGCCGTGCTCGTCGACGAGGGCGGGATTGACCTTGCCGGTCTCGAGGATGCCGATGCGCATTCGGGGAGCCTCCTGTTGCCCACTGCAAGTAATGCCGCGCCCCCGGGTCCGGCAAGCGGGCGCAAGTCCATTGCCGAGAAGGGTGTTGCCCGCCGGCGCGGCGGATGCGATTGTCCGGGTCCCGATGGGCGGGACGATGCGGGAGACGACTGGTGGCGACTGCGAAACTGAAGAGCGATGGCTCCGTCGTCATCAAGAAATATGCCAACCGTCGGCTCTACAACACCGCCAAGAGCAGCTATGTCACGCTGGAGGACCTCAGCGAGATGGTCCGCGCCGGCGAGGACTTTCAGGTCTTCGACGCCAAGACCGGCGAGGAGATCACGCGTTCGGTGCTCACCCAGATCATCTTCGAGCAGGAGTCGAAGGGGCAGAACATGCTGCCCGCCAACTTCCTGCGCCAGCTGATCCGGCTTTACGGCGACGCGCTGCAGGCGGTGGTGCCGGGCTATCTCGACGCGTCGATGGAGGCCTTCGCCCGCAACCAGGAGCGGCTGCGCGAGACCTTCAAGGCCAATCCCGCGATGGCGCATTTCGAGACGCTGGCGCGCTCCAACATCGAGTGGGCCGAGCGGGCGATGCGCATGTTCGGGCCCTTCGCGGCGCATCAGCAGGGCGGCGCGCTCCCCGGGGCGGGCGAGCGCCGGGGCGACGGCGATCTCGCGCAGGATCTCGAGCGGCTGCAGACGCAGCTCGCGGAAATGCAGGAGCAGCTCCGGAAGCTCAGCCGCGAGACCCCGCCCGAGGAGTGAGCGCCCGATGGAGGGGTCGGGCCGCTGCGGCTGGTGCGGGAGCGATCCGCTCTACGTCGCCTATCACGACACCGAATGGGGCCGGCCCGAGACGCGCGCCCGCGCGCTCTGGGAGAAGCTGGTGCTCGACGGCTTCCAGGCCGGGCTCGCCTGGATCACGATCCTCCGCAAGCGCGAGGCGTTCCGGGCGGCCTTCGAGGGGTTCGAGCCCGCCCGGATCGCCCGGTGGGGCGAGGCCGACGTGGCCCGTCTGCTCGCCGATCCCGGGATCGTGCGCTCGCGCGCCAAGATCGAGGCGGCGATCGGCAACGCCCGCGCCTTCGAGCGCATCGAGGCGCGCGAGGGCTTCTCGGCCTTCCTGTGGGCCTTTGTCGGCGGCCGGGTGCGGCAGCGGGGGCCGGCCCGCCTCGCCGAGGTGCCGGCCGAGACCGAGGAGAGCCGCGCCATGTCGAAGGCGCTGAAGGCCGAGGGCTTCAAGTTCTGCGGGCCGGTGATCGTCTACGCCTTCATGCAGGCCTCGGGCCTCGTCAACGATCACCTCGCCGGATGCCCGGCACGGGCCGAATGCGCGGCCGACGCGCGCCGTCTCGGCCTCGCCTGAGGGCCCCCCGGGCGGTCGTTCGGTCTCAGGCCTTCTCGCCGAAGCGGCTCTCGACGAGCGATTCGAGCGCGGCGATCAGCGCCTCGGCCTCGCGCCCGGCCGCGCGCACCTCGATGGTCGATCCCTGCGCGGCGGCAAGCAGCAGGAGCCCCATGATCGAGTCGCCCGTCACCGTCTGCCCGTCGCGGCTGACCTCGGCGGTCGCGTCGTAGCGCTCGACCGTCTCGACGAACTTCGCCGAGGCCCGCGCGTGGAGCCCGCGCTCGTTGACGATGCGCAGGGTCCGCGACACCGCCGCGTCGCGGTCGCCGCCGATCGGGCGCGGAGGTCCGCCGCCGTCGGTCACCGGGCGCGGCCCGGGTCGAGCAGGCTCGTCGCCGAGGCGAGGTATTTGTGGCCCGCGTCGATGCCGGCCGCCACCGCCTCGGCGAGGGGGCGGTCGCGCGTCTTGGCGAGCTTGACGAGGAGCGGCAGGTTGGCGCCGCAGATCACCTCGACACGGGCGCCGAGGCAGCCGAGCGCGAGGTTGGAGGGCGTGCCGCCGAACATGTCGGTGATCACCACCACGCCCTCGCCGCCATCGACCTCGCCGACCCGCGCGGCGATCTCGGCCTGGCGCGCGTGCAGGTCGTCGGCGGGGTCGATGGTCACCGTCGCCGCCTGCTGCTGCGGGCCCACCACGTGCTCGGTGGCCGCGAGCAGCGCCTCGGCGAGCCCGCCATGCGCCACGATCACGATGCCGACCAGCGCCATGGCCCGTCAGCCGCCGAGATCGGCGCGGCGTTCGAGCTCGCGGTGGCGCACGGCCACCGGCCAGCCGGCGCGCTCGATCCGGCCGGCGAGCATCTGCGTCACGCTCACGGATCGGTGGCGACCGCCCGTGCAGCCGAGCGCGATCGAGAAATAGGCCTTGCCCTCGGCCTTGTACGCGGGGAGCAACATCAAGGTGAGCTCGGAGAGCTTGTCGAAGAACGGCCAGAACATCGGGTCCGCACTCACGAAGCTTTGGATGCGCTCGTCGGTGCCGTCAAGGGCGCGCAGCGACTCGTCCCAGTAGGGATTTCGGAGAAACCGGCAGTCGAGCACCATGTCGGCGTCGTGCGGGGCGCCGCGCTTGTAGGAGAAGGACTGAACCGAGACCGAGAGCCCGGCGGCGTAGCCCTGGGCGAAGCGGTTGCCGAGCTCCTGCTTGAGCTGGTGCGGCGTCATGCCGGTCGTGTCGATCACCACGTCGGCGCGGGCGCGCACCTCCTCGAGGATCGCCCGCTCGCGCGCGACGCCGGTGGCCGGATCCTCGGCGGGTGCCAGCGGGTGGCGCCGCCGGGTCTCCGAGAAGCGGGCGACCAGAACCTCGTCGGCGCAGTCGAGGAACACCAGGAGCGCGCCGAGCCGGAAGCGCGAGCGCAGCATGTCGAGGCAGGCCGTCAGCGCGCGCGTCGAGAAGCCGCGGGTGCGCGTCTCGATGCCGAAGGCGATCGGGCGCTGCACGGCGCCGGCCGCGCCGGGCTGGGCCGGTTGCGCGACCGGCGCGATCACCGTCTCGAGAAGCGCGAGGGGGAAGTTGTTGAGCGGCTCGTAGCCCAGATCCTCGAGCGCGTTGATCGCCGTCGAGCGCCCGGCGCCGGACATGCCGGTGACGATCAGGACGAGCGGGCGCTCCTCCGGCCGGGCGGCGGGCCCCGCGGCCTGGAGGCTCCCGGGCGCGGTCATGCCGCGAAGAATTCCGTGTCGAGCAGCCCGCCCGCGCGCAGCACGGCCATCAGCGCGGGCGCGAGGCCGGAGCGGTTCTTGCCGTGGATCACCGGGCACTGGATGCCGAGCAGCCCGCGCGGCTGCGGCTTGGGCAGGCGGCCGTCGGGCTCGCGGTTGAGATCGACGATGCAGGAGAGCGGCGCCTGGTCGACGAAGGAGGGCATGCGCACGATGCCGATGCCGCGCAGCTCCACCAGCCCCTGGATCGGCTGGGGCGCGCTCATCACGAGGCCGACCGCGCGGCCGCGCTCGATCACCACCCAGTCGTCGGCCACGAGCCCCGCGCCGAGCGCCATCATCTCGGTGGCCAGCGTGGTCTTGCCGGCGCCCGCGTCGCCGACGATCAGGAAGCCGCGGTCGTTGAGCGCCACCGCGCTGCCGTGCAGCGTGATGCTGTCGGGCCCGTAGTGCTCGACGATCTTCGGCCGGGGGTGCTCGCGCTCCGGCCGGCTCATAGCGGCAGCTCGAAGACGAAGCGCGCGCCCTGCCGGTCGGTCTCCGGATCGCCGCCCGGCGGCAGGACGTTCTCGACCCAGATCCGCCCGGCATGGGCCTCGATGATCTGCTTCGAGATCGCGAGGCCGAGCCCCGAATGGTTGCCGAAGCCCTCGGCCTCGGGCCGCTCGGTGTAGAACCGCTCGAAGATCTGCGTGATGTTCTCGGGCGGCACGCCCGGCCCCTGGTCCTCGACCGAGACGCGCAGGCGCTCGCGCGCGCGCTCGAGCCGCACCGTGATCCGCCCGCCATCGGGCGAGAAGGACAGCGCGTTGTCGAGCAGGTTGGTCACCACCTGCGCGATCCGCCCCTCGAGCCCGCGCGCGATCGCGGGGCCGCGCGGCAGGTCGGTGACCACGGCGACCGACCGCTTCTCGCCCTGCGCCCGGGTGACCTCCGAGAGCATGTCGATCAGCTTGGCGAGGTCGAAGGCCTGCATCTTCTCGCGCACCAGATCGGCGTCGAGGCGCGAGGCGTTGGAGATGTCGGTCACCAGGCGGTCGAGGCGGCCGACGTCGTGGCGGATCACGTCGAGCAGGCGCTGGCGCTGCTCGGGCGTCTTGGCGTAGCCCATGGTCTCGACGGCGGAGCGCAGCGAGGTCAGCGGGTTCTTGATCTCGTGGGCGACGTCCGAGGCGAAGCTCTCGATCGCCTCGATCCGGCGGTAGAGCGCCTCGGTCATGCGGATCAGCGCCGCCGAGAGCTCGCCGATCTCGTCGGTGCGGTGGGTCATGTCGGGGATCTCGACGCGCTCGGGGTTGAGCGGGCGGGCGGCGTTGGTGCCCTCGCTGTCGGCGGCGGCGGCGAGCTTGCGGATCGGCCGGGCGATGGTGTTGGCGAGCAGGATCGAGAGGCCGATCGAAACGATGGTCGCGATGATGAAGACCTGGAAGATCACCACCCGCTCGTTGCGCACCAGCGCGTCGATGTCGCCCCCCTCGGTCGAGAGCACGAGCGCGCCGATGATCGCGCCCGCGCGGATCACCGGCACGGCGACCGAGACGATCAGCTGGCCCTGCCGGTTGAGGCGGGCGACGCTGCGCGGCTGGCCGCTCGCCGCGTCGCGCACCTCGGGGTCGCGGCTGATCCCGCCGGGCTCGGCCTCCTCGGTGACCACCGGGGTCGGCTCGCGGAAGAACGAGGCGACCCGGTCGTAGGCGCGCTCGAGCGAGGTCGGCTCGAACCGCGGCGCCGGGCGCTCGGGCGGCCCGATCGCGGCGGTCTCGATGCGCCGACCGCCGGCCATGCTCCGGGTGTCCCCGGTCATGCGCAGCCGCGTGTCGTAGAGCCGGGCGCGCAGGCCGGTCGGCTTGACGAGGCGGCCGAGCACCACGTTCGCCCGGATCGCGTCGTAGCTCGTCGCCCCGCCCCCCTCGCCCGCCGTCTCGGCGATGGTGAGCGCGATGATCTCGGCCTGCATCCGCAGCGCGTCCATGCGCTGGTCGATCAGGCCGGAGCGGAACGAGTTGAGATAGAGCACCCCGAGCACCAGCACCGCGAGCCCGATCAGGTTGAAGAAGATGATCCGCCGCTGCAACGACGAGAACGGCGCCGACTGCTTCAGTCCGAGAACGATCCGGGCCCGCATCGAGGCGGGACGTGGCCGATTGTCGAGCCCGACGAGCTCGGGCCCGATGCCGTAGGGTTCGTTGCCGTCCACGACCGACCTCAGGCCTCGTTGTACCGGTATCCGACGCCGTAGAGAGTTTCGATCGAGTTGAACTCGGGGTCAACCTTGCGGAACTTCTTGCGGATCCGCTTGATATGGCTGTCGATGGTGCGGTCGTCGACATAGACCTGATCGTCATAGGCCGCGTCCATCAGCTGGTCGCGGTTCTTGACGAAGCCGGGCCGGATCGCGAGCGCGTGCAGGATCAGGAACTCGGTGACGGTGAGCGTGACCGAATTGCCGTCCCAGATCGTCGCGTGGCGCAGCGGATCCATCTCCAGCTTGCCGCGTCGGAGCACCTTCTCGGCCTCCGAGCGCTCGGCCATCGGCTCCTCGGCCGCCTCGCGCCGGCGCAGCACCGCGCGGATCCGCTCGACGAGGAGGCGCTGCGAGAACGGCTTGCGGATATAGTCGTCCGCGCCCATCCGCAGCCCGATCACCTCGTCGATCTCCTCGTCCTTGGAGGTCAGGAAGATCACCGGCAGGTCCGACTTGAGCCGGAGCCGGCGCAGCAGCTCCATGCCGTCCATCCGCGGCATCTTGATGTCGAGCACGGCGAGGTCGGGCGGGGCGGTGGTGAGCGCGTTCAGCGCGGTCGCGCCGTCGGTGTAGCTCGCGACCTTGTAGCCCTCGGCCTCCAGCAGCATCGACACCGAGGTCAGGATGTTGCGGTCGTCGTCGACCAGAACGATCGTCGTCATCTCCCTCTCCGACTAGTCCTCGCGGACGCCGGCCGCGCCGGGGCCGGCCGCCCGCTTCCCGGCGCCGCCGCCGGAGGATGCGATCCTGCCGGCACTTCCGGGCGAAAACCTGACGCTGCCATGCCGAACTAAGGCACATCCGGCGCACGCAGGCAATTGTTGGCTGCCCGCCGATCGGCTAGGGCTCGGTCGGAGGATGTCCTCGGGTCACGGACGGGGGAGGCCGGCGGCACCATGAAGGCGACGATCAACGCGTGGCTCGACACGCCCGAGGTTCGGACCGGCATCCAGGTCGCGATCCTGCTCAACGCGCTCGTGCTGGGCATCCAGACATCGCCGAGCGCGGTCGCCGCCGCCGGCACCCTGCTCGACACGCTCGACACGATCTTCCTCGTGATCTTCGCGGTGGAGATCGGGCTCAAGATCTACGCGCGCGGCGCCGCCTTCTGGCGCAGCGGCTGGGATCTCTTCGACTTCGGCGTGGTGGCGATCTCGCTCGCCCCCGCGATCGGCGTCAATCTCTCGGTGCTGCGCGCGCTGCGCATCCTGCGGCTCTTCCGCGCGATCTCGATGGCGCCGCATCTGCGCATCGTGGTCGAGGCGATGCTGCGCGCGCTGCCCGGCATCGGCTCGGTGTTCCTGCTGCTCGCGGTCATCTTCTATGTCGGCTCGGTGATCGCGACGCAGATCTACGGCGCCGACTTTCCCGAGTTCTTCGGCACGCTGGGCGACAGCGCGTTCTCCCTCTTCCAGATCATGACGCTGGAGGGCTGGCCCGACATCGCGCGCCCGGTGATGCAGGTCTACCCCAACGCCTGGCTGTTCTTCGTCCTCTACATCGTCGCGACGAATTTCTGCGTGCTGAACCTCGTGGTCGGCCTGATCGTCAACTCGATGGAGGACGCGCACACCCAGGGCGTCGAGGAAATCCAGGAGATGCAGGAGAAGACCGACGCCTACCAGGACGAGGCGCTCGCCATGCTCCAGGAGATCCGCGCCCGTCTCGAGCGCCTCGAGAACGGCGCCGGCGGCGCGACGCAGGAGGAACGCCCCGGCTCCTGACCCCCGTCGGGCGCGGCAATGCGACGGTTTGGCGCCGGCCCGGTCCGCCCGGCCCGGGGGCGCGGACTGGACGCCTCCGCGAGCCTTGCGCTATCCCGCAGCGGGGGAGTGATCGGGCGCTTTTTTCGGAAAGTGCTTCCAAACGGTTTTGTGGGGTAGGAGGAGCTCATGGCGACCGGCCTTTGGAACACCGATTTCGCGCTGGAGCGTTGCGGGATCACCGGTCTCGGCGAGGTGCACTACAACCTCTTCGCGCCGGCGCTGATGGAGGCCGCGGTGCGCCGGGGCGAGGGCGAGATCGGGCAGGGCGGCGCGCTCCTCGTGTCCACGGGCAAGCACACCGGCCGCAGCCCGCGGGACAAGTTCGTGGTCCGCGAGCCCTCGGTCGAGGCCGACATCTGGTGGGAGAACAACCCGCCGATGGACCCCGCCGCCTTCGACCGGCTGCACCGCGACATGCTCGCCCACATGGCCGGGGGCGAATACTACGTGCAGGATCTCTTCGCGGGCGCCGACCCGGCGCACCGGCTCAACATCCGCATGGTCAACGAGCTCGCCTGGCACGCGCTCTTCATCCGCCACATGCTGCGCCGGCCCGAGCCGGCCGAGCTCGCCGCCTTCGTGCCCGAGTTCACGGTGATCAACTGCCCCTCCTTCAAGGCCGACCCCGCCCGCCACGGCTGCCGCTCGGAGACGGTGATCGCCGTGTCGTTCGAGCGCAAGCTCGTGCTGATCGCCGACACCTCCTATGCCGGCGAAAACAAGAAGTGCATCTTCTCGATCCTGAATTTCCTGCTGCCGGGCCGCGGCGTGATGCCGATGCACTGCTCGGCCAACCACGCGCCGGACGACCCCTCCGACAGCGCGGTGTTCTTCGGCCTCTCCGGCACCGGCAAGACCACGCTCTCGGCGGATCCCGAGCGTGTGCTGGTGGGCGACGACGAGCATGGCTGGACCGACACCGGCCTCTTCAATTTCGAGGGCGGCTGCTACGCCAAGACGATCCACCTCTCGGCCGAGGCCGAGCCCGAGATCTTCGCCACCACCACCCGCTTCGCGACCGTCGTCGAGAACATGGTGCACGACCCGGTCACCCGCGCGCTCGACTTCGCCGACGACAGCCTGACCGCCAACATGCGCTGCGCCTACCCGCTCCACTACATCTCCAACGCCTCGGCGACCGGCCTCGCCGGCATCCCGCGCACCATCGTCATGCTCACCTGCGACGCCTTCGGCGTGATGCCGCCGATCGCGCGCCTGACCCCGGCGCAGGCGATGTACCACTTCCTCTCGGTCTTCACCTCCAAGGGCGCCGGCACCGAAAAGGGGCTGACCGAGCCGCAGCCGACCTTCTCCACCTGCTTCGG
>CAZWDE010000075.1:0-11999 GCA_964632555.1 uncultured Limibaculum sp. | reverse complement strand
ACTCCGGCGCCGCCCGGCGCAGCCTCGGGCGATCGCCATCGAGGGTCGGAGCCTCGTGGTGATCACCCCGGACGACGAGGGGCGCCTCGCCGGCCGCGACGAGGAGCTCGTGCCGCGCGCCCGGGAGAACGTGATCTTCGAGATGGGGCTCCTGTTCGCGCGCTTCCGCGCGTTCGACCGCGTGGCGCTGCTGGTGAGGCGCCCGACGGTGCTGCCCTCCGATCTCGGCGGGGTCGCTTACGAGAGTTTCGACCGGATCGAGGAGATCGAGGCGCGCATCCTGCGCAAGCTCGAGGCGTGGGGCTTCGAGCGGAGGCCCGATCCGCGCTGAGCGCCGCCCGGTCCGGCGCGGTCGCGGGCGGCGGGCTCAGGCGGGGCGGCGCAGGGTGAGATTGGCCTCGGGGCGCGCGCGGTCGAGCTGGGTCGCGCGCGGATAGGTGCGCACCCGCGGCACGCGGCCCTCGCGCAGCCATCGCTGCATCCGCTCCCACCACCCGGCGGTGAGGAGATCGCCATGGGCCTCGCGGAAGAGCCGCCGGAGCCCCTTGGAGGGCAGGCGCAGATGCGCCTCGAGCTCCTCGGGCAGGAACACCGGCCCGTCCTCGAACACCCAGTCGGGCACGTCCTCCTCGCCGTCCACGCGGTCGGCGTTGGTGCGCACCTTGACCTCGGTCAGCGGCATGATCGCGTCGTAGTCGAAGAGATAGACGAAGCGCAGCTGGCTCACGCCGTAGTTCCGCCCGTCGAGATCGCGGTTGAACACGTTCGTGGCGGCGTTGTTGCGGATGCACTGGCCGAGGCGGATCGTCACCATCTCGGCCTCGGCGGGCGTGCAGCGCTCGAGATAGAGCGGCACCGGCACGAGCTTCTGCTGCACGATCAGGTGGCGGAACACCACCTCGCCGCGGTAGAGCGCGACCGAGCCCGCCGCCTCGGCGAGCAGGTCGGAAAGCAGCCCCTCGCCGAACAGCGCCTGCGGCAGCGCGACGGTCTGGTAGAGGATGTTGTCGAGCATGCTGCCCGAGCGGTTGAGCTCGTGCACCTGGCCGTATTTCGCGAGCACCGAGGCGACGCCGTCGAACCGCTCCCACTTGTAGCTCGCGGTCGGGCGGTCGCGGATCACCTTGAGCACGTAGCCGGTCGCGGGGTGGGTGAAGCCGATGGCGACGCTGCCGCGCGGCCCCGGAGCGTGGTCGAGCGCCGCGCCCGCCCCTTCGAGATCGGCCCGGAGCTGCGCCATCACCGCCATCTTGCCGACGTGGTTGTAGCCGATCGTGGAATAGTGGAGCCCGCGGGGCCGTGCCGGCATCAGCGCGTGCAGGTAGTCGACGAGCTCGTGATAGGCCGTCACCGTGACGTGGAAGTTGGCGAGCGTCGAGGAGAAGACGTGGCGCAGCGTCGACTCGCGGAGGATCACCGCGTCCACCCGCACGCCCTCGGGCCCGTTGAGCAGCGCAAGCGCGAGCGGCGAGATCTGCCCCTGCATCTCGAGGCACCCGACGATGTAGGCGCCGCGGTTGCGGTAGAAGCCGCCGGCCACGACCTCGATCCGGTCGAGGCCGGGCACCCGGTCGAGGCCGAGTTCCGCGTTGACCCGGGCCGCCACGGCGGCCGCGTCGCCCGCCCGGTCGCGGAACGGCGCCGCGAGGCCGGGCGCGTCGAGGATCGCCGCGACGGCGTCGGGCGTCATGCGCCCCTCGGCGGGCCACACGCTCACGAGGAAGTCGCCGTGCGAGGCCGGCGCGCGGCGCTTCCCGAAATCGTAGGGGATCGGCTCCCAGCGGTCCTGGAACACCCAGCGCCGGATCGAGGCGAGATAGGCGAGCGCGAGGTCGGCCTCGTAGCGTGCCGCCACCAGAGCGCCGTAGCGTTCTTCGACGAGCGTCCAGAAGCCGCCCGCGGCGTCCGCCTCGCGGATCGCGAGGCCGAGGATCGGGACCGCCTTGGCGATCGAGATCGAGTAGATCGCCAGGCGCTCCTGGCTGAGCGCGACCGCGGCGGGCCAGTCGCGCGTCTCGAAGGCGCGCTTGGCGAGCCACGGGATGCGGCGCGAGCGGGCGTAGTAGTCGTCGAAGATGCGCAGGATCACCCGGGCCAGCACGTCGGCGCGCGTCGCGGGGGCGCCCGCCGCCTCGAGATCGGCGAGCCCCTCATAGGCGAGGCGCTCGGTCTCGAGCGTGCCGAAATCGCGCTTGCGCTCGGGGCCTCGCGTGGTGTCCATGGCCGGAGTCTGCGATCGGAGCAGGGGAGGCGCAAGGTGGCGAGAGCGGCTTGCGGCCGGTTGGGCTTGACGCACCTGCCATCGGCTTACTTCCCCCGTACCGCCGCGTGTGCAACTCGCCCACGCGCCCGCCGCCGAGACCGTCCCGCCGACCGAGCCGCCGAGCGATCCCCCACCCCATGAGCGACCGAGCCCCGACCATCCTCTGGCTGCGCCGCGACCTGCGCCTCGCCGACCACCCGGGCTGGGAGGCGGCGCTGGCGGGCGGCGGGCCGGTGATCCCCGCCTTCGTGCTCGACCCCGAGACCGAGGCGCGCTATGGCGCGGCGCCCAAATGGCGGCTGGAGCGGGCGCTCGCCGATCACGGGGCGCGCCTCGCCGAGCGCGGCTCCCGGCTCGTGCTCCGCCGCGGCGAGGCCCTCGCGGCGCTGCGCGGGCTGATCGCGGAGACCGGCGCGCGCCGCGTCGTCTGGTCGCGGCAGTACGACGGCCCCTCGATCGAGCGCGACCGGGCGGTGAAGGCGGCGCTGAAGGAGGACGGCGTCGAGGCGTCGAGCGTCAACGCCTCGCTGCTCTTCGAGCCGTGGACCGTCGAGACCAAGACGGGCGGCTACTACAAGGTCTACACGCCCTTCTGGAAGGCGCTGCGCGGCGAGGACGTGGCCGAGCCGCTGCCCGAGCCGGGCGATCTCCGCCCGCCCGACACCTGGCCCGCCTCCGAGGCGCTCGAGGACTGGGGGCTCGGGCGGGCGATGGATCGCGGGGCCGCCATCGTGGCCCGCCACGCCATCCTCGGCGAGCAAGCGGCGCGGGACCGGCTCGACTGGTTCCTCGACGGCGAGAACGGCGGGCCGATCGGGCGCTACAAGACCGACCGCGACCGGCTCGACCTCGACGGCACGTCGAAGCTCGGCGCCGCGCTCTCGTTCGGCGAGATGTCGCCGCGCACCCTGTGGCACGCCGGCTGGCGCGCCGTGGAACGGCTCTCGGGCGAGGCGGCGCTCGGGGCCGAGACCTTCGTCTCCGAGATCGTCTGGCGCGAGTTCGCCTACCACCTCGCCTATCACACGCCGCACATCATCGAGCGGAACTGGCGCGCCGAGTGGGACGCGTTCCCATGGGACCCGGACAGCGAGGCCGCCGAGCGCTGGCGCCGCGGCGTCACCGGCATCGAGGCGGTGGATGCCGCGATGCGGGAGATGTATGTCACCGGCACCATGCACAACCGCGGCCGCATGATCGTCGCGAGCTTCCTCACGAAGCACCTGCTCATCGACTGGCGCGCGGGCGAGGCGTGGTTCCGCGACCATCTCGTCGACTGGGATCCGGCCTCGAACGCGATGGGCTGGCAGTGGTCGGCCGGCACCGGGCCCGACGCGACGCCCTATTTCCGGGTGTTCAATCCGGCGACGCAGGCCGAGCGGTTCGACCCGCATCGCGCCTATCGCGACCGCTGGATCGCCGAGGGGCGCGACCGGCCGCACGAGGACGCGCTCAGCTATTTCGACGCGGTGCCCCGCTCCTGGGGCCTCGCGCCGGACGCGCCCTATCCCGAGCCCGTGGTCGGGCTGAAGGAGGGGCGCGAGCGGGCGCTCGCCGCCTATCGCAAGCTGCGCGACGCGGCATGAGGCTCGCCGGGGTGAACCGGCGCGCGCGGGTCACGACAATCACGGCAACAACGGGAAGGCGGAACGGCGGATGAAGATCGCGGTGGTGGGGGCCGGCATATCGGGGCTCGGGGCGGCGCTCGCCCTCTCCGAACGGCACGATGTCCGGCTCTACGAGCAGGCGGGGCGGCTCGGCGGACATGCCAACACGGTGGACGTGGCGTTCGGCGAGGCGGTGCAGCCGGTGGACACCGGCTTCATCGTCTACAACCTCCGCAACTACCCGAACCTCACCGCGCTCTTCGACCATCTCGACGTGCCGACGAAGTGGTCGGACATGTCCTTCGGCTTCTCGCTGGCCGGCGGGGCCTGCGAGTATGCCTGCGACAATCTCGGGACGATCTTCGCCCAACGCTGGCGCGTCTTCGACCCGCGCTTCCTCCGCGTGGTGCGCGAGATCCTCCGCTTCACCAAGCTGGCGCCGGCCGACATGGCGTCGGGCCGGCTCGACGGGCGGTCGCTCGGCGAGTGGCTCGCCGAGCGGCGCTTCTCGGGATGGTTCCGCGAGCGGTTCCTGCTGCCGATGGGCGGAGCGATCTGGTCGACCTCGGCGGCCGAGGTGCTGCGCTTTCCCGCGCTCAACTTCGTCAACTTCTTCCACAACCACGACCTGATGACCGGCCTCGACCCGGCGCAGCGGTGGCGCACGGTCGATGGCGGCTCGCGCGAGTACGTCCGCCGCGCGCACGAGCGGCTCGGCCCGCGCGTCCTGCTCGGCCGGCGGGCGGTGGCGGTCGAGACGGGCGCGGCGCGCCCGGTGCTGCGCTTCGCCGATGGCGGCGAGGAGACCTTCGACCAGGTCGTGCTGGCCGTCCACGGGCCGGAGGCGCGGGCGCTGCTCGCCCGGCCCGACGCGCAGCAGGCGGCGCTCCTCGGCGTCTTCCGCACCACCCAGAACCGCGCGGTGCTGCACTCCGACCCCCGGCTGATGCCCCGGCGCCGGCGCGTCTGGTCGAGCTGGAACTTCCTCGCCGACCGGGCCGAGATGGCCGACGGGCGCCCGGCGCAGGTCACCTACTGGATGAACCGGCTGCAGTCGATCCCGGCGGACCGGCCGCTCTTCGTGAGCCTCAACCCGCGCGCGGAGATCGACGAGGCGAAGGTCCACGGCGTCTTCGACTACGCGCATCCCTTCTACGACCAGGCGGCCTTCGAGGCGCAGCGCGCGGTCGACGCGATCCAGGGGCGCGGCGGGGTGTGGTATGCCGGCGCGTGGCTCGGCTACGGCTTCCACGAGGACGGGCTGCGCTCCGGGCTCCGGGTGGCGGCGGCGCTCGGCGCGCGCCCCGCCTGGGCGGTCGAGACCGGGCGCCCGCTCGCGGTGGCGAATGCGGCCTGAGCCGGACCCCGCCCGCACCGGCGCACCGGCGCCCGACGGCGCGCGCGCCTGCCTCTATGCCGGGCACGTGATGCACATGCGGCTCACGCCCTTCGCGCACCGCTTCCGGTATCGGGTGTTCGCGCTGCTGCTCGACATCGACCGCATCGAGGCGACGCTCTCCCCGCTCCGGCTGCTGCGCGCGGAGCGCCGGGGGCTCCTCTCGTTCCGGCGCCGCGACCATGGGCCGCGGGACGGGTCCGAGCTCCGGCCGTGGGTCGAGGCGCGGCTCGCCGAGGCCGGGCGTCCCCGCCCCGACCGGATCTGGCTGCTCTCCTTCCCGCGTCTGCTCGGCTACGTCTTCAACCCGCTGTCGGTCTATTTCTGCGAGGACGCGCGCGGGCGGCTCGAGAGCATCGTCTACGAGGTGAAGAACACCTTCGGCGACCAGCATGTCTACGCCATGCCGGCGGCGGCGGGACCCGACGGGACCGTGCGCCACGAGACCGACAAGGCGTTTTTCGTGTCGCCCTTCATCGGGATGGACCAGTGCTATGCCTTCGCGATCCGGCCGCCCGGCGAGCGCCTCGCGCTGCGCATCCGCCAGCGCGACCGGGCCGAGGGCGCGCCCTGGCTGATCGCCGCGCAGACCGGCCGGCGCCGCCCGCTCACCGACCGCGAGGTCCTGCGCCAGTGGCTCGCGCATCCGTTGATGACCCTCAAGGTGATCGCCGCGATCCACTGGCAGGCGCTGCGCCTCTGGCTGAAGGGCGCGCGCTTCCACCCCTATCGCGGGCCCTATCCCGAGTGACGGCGCTCGCCCGGTCTCGCGCGCAACGCGATTTTGGCTGGCGGCGAGTACGGCTTTAGGTTTAATCACAGTCGGATGACGGGGGAAAGCTGATGGGCTCGACCGAGACGAGGGGCCAGCGCAACCTGCCGCGGTGGTTCGAGGCGTTCTTTTCAGTGCTGTGCCGCATCGAACGCGGCCGCATCGACGTCGCGCTGCCGGACGGGCGCGTCTTCACCGCCGAGGGGCCCGGCGCGGGGCCGCAGGGGCGCATCGACGTGATCAACCCGGAGATGTTCGGCCGCATGGTCCGCGAGGGCGAGCTCGGCTTCGCCGAGATGTATCTCGACGGCTGGTGGACCACGCCCGACCTCCAGAGCCTGCTCGACGCCATCCTGCTCAACAACGAGGCGATCGCGCGGCCCTTCGCCGGCGCCGGCGTCGTGCGCGCCTACGAGCGTCTGCGCCACTGGCTCCGCGGCAACAGCCGCACCGGCTCGAAGCGCAACATCGCTGCGCATTACGACCTCGGCAACGAGTTCTACGCCGCCTGGCTCGACCCGACGATGACCTACTCCTCGGCGCTGTTCGACGGCCGCGACGCCCCGCTCGACGAGGCGCAGCGCAACAAGTACCGCGCGATCTGCGACCGCATGGGCCTCGCGCCCGGCCAGCACGTGCTCGAGATCGGCTGCGGCTGGGGCGGGTTCGCGGAATACGCGATCAGCGAGCGCGGCGCGCGCGTGACGGGCCTCACGCTCTCGCGCGAGCAGCACGACTACGCCCGGCGCCGGCTCTTCGAGGCCGGGCTCGCCGAGCGCGGCGAGATCCTGCTGCGCGACTATCGCGACGAGCGCGGCCACTATGACGGGGTCGCCTCGATCGAGATGTTCGAGGCCGTGGGGGAGCGTTACTGGCCCACCTTCTTCCGCGAGTTGCACGCGCGGCTGCGCCCGGGCGCCACCGCCGCGATGCAGGTGATCACGGTCTCCGACCATCTCTTCTCCGGCTACCGCAAGGGCACCGACTTCATCCAGAAGCACATCTTCCCCGGCGGCATGCTCCCATCGGCAACGGTTTTCCGCCGTCAGGTGGATCGGGTCGGTCTCCATCTTGTGGATTCTATAGAGTTCGGTAGGGATTATTCGCAGACCCTCCGGGCGTGGCGGCAGCGATTCAACGACCGGTGGCACGACATTGCCTCACTCGGTTTCGATGCGCGTTTCGGGCGTATGTGGGATTTCTACCTGGCCAGCTGCGCGGCGTGTTTCTTGGCTGGAACGACGGACGTGATGCAGATTGCCTTGCGGCGCGCGGTCTGACGGCGCGGGAGAAGGGGGTTGCGGTGACGAGCTGGACGGAACCGCAGGAGGAAAGCTCCCGCTCTGAGGAGGAGGGCGCGCCGATGCTGCTGTTTCGCGTGCTGTGCGCCATCTTCGTCGCCTGGGCCGTCAACTGGGCGATGGGACGGCCGGAAGCCGCGGCGCTGCAGGAGGACCTCCCCGAATTCGTGGCCATCGCGCCCTTCGCCGGCGCCCTCGTCGGCTTCATCAACCTCGCCAAGCGGCAGGGCTGGGGCGGCATCGTCGCCGTGGCCAACGGCATGTGGGCCGGCGTGCTCACCATGCTTCTCACGATGATGATCTATTCCGGCCTCGCGATGTTCGGCACGCCCGGGATCGGCGACTTCGACCTCGCCTTCCTGATGGGGCTGTTCTCCGAGGCGATCGTCGAGGTGGTCGACCGGCTCGCCTCGTTCCCGCTCGTGATCGTCACGCTGGGCGCCTGTTCGGTGGTCGGGCTGGTCACCGAGATCATCCACTGGGCGCTGGTGCGGCTCCGCCGCCGGCGCGGGGTCAAGCAGCGCAACACCCGGCGCATGCAGAAGCCCTCGATGTACTGAGCGCCGCTTGAAGCGCCCTCGGTGCGGGACATTTTCCCGCGCATGAAACTCGACCCGCGCCACGTCGCCTACGCCCTGCCGGCGCTGCCGCTCGCCGCGCTCTATCTGCCGCTCTTCACCTATGTGACGCCGTTCTACGGCGCGGAGCGCGGCGTCGATCTCGGCCTGCTCGGGCTGGCCTGGATCGCCATCCGCCTCTTCGACGCGGTCAGCGACCCGGCGATCGGCTGGCTCTCGGACCACACGCCCGGGCGTTTCGCGCGGCGGATCTGGATCGTCGCCGCGGTGCCCCTGATCGCGCTCGCCACCTGGCAGGCCTTCGTGCCGCCGGAGGACGCCGGGATCGGGCACGCGGTGCTCTGGCTGTTCCTGCTCACGCTCGGCTGGACCATGGCGCAGACGCCCTACTACGCGTGGGGCGCCGAGCTCGAGGGCGGCTACGAGGCGCGCACGCGGGTCACCGCCTGGCGCGAGGGGTTCGTGCTGCTCGGCACGGTCGCCGCGACGCTTCTCTACGTGCTCGGCGGCGAGGGCGGCCCGGGGCTCGAGACGGTGGCGCTCGCCGTCGCGGTCGCGCTGCCGGTCACCGTGGGCGTCGCGCTCGCGGTGACGGGCGAGCCGCGGCGGATCGCCCCGCGGATCGGCTTCCGCGAAGGCGCGCGCGCGATCGCCGAGAACGGCCCGTTCCGGCGGCTGATCGTCGCCTGGTTCGTCAACGGCGCGGCCAACGGCCTGCCGGCGACGCTCTTCCTCTTCTTCGTCGACCATCGCCTCGCCTCGCCGGAGGCGACGGGGCCGCTCTTCCTCCTCTACTTCGTCTCGGCGATCGCCGGCGTGCCGCTCTGGACCTGGGCCGCCGGCCGCGCCACCAAGCACCGGGCCTGGGCGGGCGCGATGATCTATGCCTGCGCGATCTTCGCCGGCGCTCTGCTGCTCGGGCCGGGCGACGTGGTGGCCTTCGGCGTGATCTGCGTGCTCACGGGCCTTGCGCTCGGCGCCGATCTCGCGCTGCCGCCGGCGATCCAGGCCGACGTGGTCGAGACCGACACGCTCAAGACCGGCGAGGCGCGCGCCGGCGTTTTCTTCGCCCTCTGGCAGGTCGCGACCAAGGCCGCGATCGCGCTGTCCTCGGGCCTCGCGCTCGTGGCGCTCGACGCGTCGGGCTTCGACGCGCAGGCCGAGCGCAACGACCCGACCGCGCTCTGGACGCTCGCGCTTCTCTATGCCGGCGCGCCGATCCTCCTCAAGCTCGGCGCCGTCTGGCTGATCTGGGGCTTCCCGCTCGACCGCGCGGCGCTCGAGCGGCTGCGGGCGGGGGCGGCGCCGGCCTGAGCGCCGCTCTCAGTCGGCGATGGCGCGGCGGAGACGGGTCGCGACGCTGCCGGAGCTGTCGCGAAGCCGGGCGAGCAGCAGCCGGGTCGCCGGATCGATCAGCAGGCAGCGGGTGTCGAGATGCGCGGCGATCGCGGTCTCGATGTTGGCGAAGGTGAGGAAGGCGGTTTCGAGCAGCTGGTCGCTGCGGCGGTCGGCGGTCATCGTGACGGGCCCCTTGTGCTCGCGGGAGGGCCTTCTTCTGAAGGCGATCGTGACATTCGGCGCGTCACAGTCGCCTGACAACGGTTGCGATTTGGTGATCGTCGCGGCCCCTGCGGCCGCCGCCGGAGGCCCGGGCGACCGCGACGCGCCGACGCCTCTCAGACGAAGCCGGCGTTCTTCATCGTCTTCTTGAGCTCGGCGATCGCCACCTTCTCGTTCTTGCCGCCCTTGCCCTTCGAGTGCGCGTTCATCGGCAGCGAGTTGCGCTTGCCCTTGAACTGCCAGAGCTTGTTGTCCGGGTGCTCGCTGTCGCCGTCCTTTAGGACGAGGTTCTTGAACTCGGGGTTCCCGCTTTTCAGCTTCTGCAACAGCTTCCAGGCGTCCTCCGAGCTCGAAACCCCGCTGAAGCCCACATCCTGCACCACCTTGCTGGTGCTCTGCGCAATGTTGAGCGTGCACATGCAGGCGCGCGTGCCGTTCACCAGCACGGTCATCTTGTGCTCGACCGGCTTCGCCCCGTTGTTGTCGGGCAACCCGTTGAGGTTGAACTTCGCTGCCTGCGCCTTCAGCAAGAGCGGCTTCTCGCCGACCATGCCGCGCATCACCTCCCAGACCTTGCTGGCCTGCGCCTTGGTCTTCGGCATGAACGGCACGAAAACGTCCTTGTTCGCCCAGTACTTCTTGATCTCGGCGGCGTCGAACCCGCTTTTCGTGGCTGTCGTGATGGTCGCCTTGACGTCGGCCATGATCGCTCCTGTCACAATTGAATGGCCGACCGAGAGAAGGCGAGCGGCGCGGGCCTGTCAATTCGCGATGTGGCGAGGCGGGTCAGCCGGCCAGCACGATCAGCAGGTCCTTGCTGTCGACCTGCGTGCCGGCCGGCGTCACCACGCGCTCGACCACGCCGTCGCGCTCGGCCGAGATCGAGGTCTCCATCTTCATCGCCTCGAGGGTCAGCAGCACGTCGCCCGCGTGGACGCGCTGGCCGGGCGTGACCGCCACCGAGCCGATCACGCCGGGCATCGGCGCGGCCACGTGGAGCGGATTGCCCGCCTCGGCCTTCTCGGCGCGGGCCGCGGCGGCGGCGAAGCGCTTGTCGGGCATCCGGATCGTGCGCGGCTGGCCGTTCAGCTCGAAGAACAGCTTGGCCTCGCCGGTCTCGTCGGCCTCGGCGACCGCGAGGAGGCGGATCACGAGCGTCACGCCCGGGCGGAGATCGACCGAGATCTCCTCGCCCACCTCCATGCCGTAGAAGAACGTCGGCGTCGGCAGCACCCGCACCGGCCCGTGGTCGCGCCGGTGGCCCATATAGTCGAGATAGACTTTTGGATAGACGAGATACGAGGCGAGATCCTCGTCGTCGACCCTGACGCCCGGCATCTGCGCCTCGGCCTCGGCGCGCGCGGCCTCGAGGTCGACCGGCGGCAGCAGGCTGCCGGGCCTCGCCGTGATCGGATTGCCGCCCTTCAGCACCTTGCGCTGCAACGCCTCGGGAAAGCCGCCGGGCGGCTGGCCGACCTCGCCCTTGAAGAAGGTGACGACCGAGTCGGGGAAGGCGACCTCGTGATCGGGGTCGAGCACCTGCTCCGCCGAGAGCCCGGTCGAGACCATGGTCAGCGCCATGTCGCCGACGGTCTTGGCGATCGGCGTCACCTTGATGACGTCGCCGAACAGGCGGTTGACCTCGGCATAGGCGCGCGCGATCTCGGGCCAGCGCTCCTCGAGACCCATCGCGCGGGCCTGCGCGCGGAGATTGGTCACCTGCCCGCCCGGCATCTCGTGGGAATAGACCTCCGAGGTGCCCGAGCGCATGTCGGACTCGAAGCCCGCATAGAGCATCCGCACCCCCTCCCAGTAGCGTGCGATCTCGGCGATCGCCTCGCCGTCGAGCCCGGTGTCGCGCGGGCCGTGGCGGAGCGCCGCGACCACGGAGCCGAGCGGCGGCTGGGAGGTGAGCGAGGCGAAGCCGTCCATGGCGCAGTCGACCGCGTCGGCGCCCGCCTCGGCCGCCGCCAGCACCGAGGCCGCCGAGATGCCGCTCGTGTCGTGGGTGTGGAAGTGGATCGGCAGCGCGATCTCGTCCTTCAGCGCGCGCACCAGCGCCGTGGCGGCCGCGGGCTTCACCAGCCCGCCCATGTCCTTGATGCAGAGGATGTGCGCGCCCGCCGCCTCCAGCTCCCGGGCCAGGTCGACATAGTAGCGGAGCGAGTATTTCTGCCGGTGGGGGTCGTGGATGTCGCCGGTGTAGCAGATCGCGGCCTCGCAGATCCGGCCGGTGTCGCGCGTCACGTCCATCGCGAGGCGCATGTTCTCGACCCAGTTGAGCGGGTCGAAGATGCGGAAGACGTCGATGCCCGCCACCGCCGCCTGCCGGATGAAATGCTCGACCACGTTGTCGGGGTAGTTGGTGTAGCCGACCGCGTTGGAGGCGCGGAGCAGCATCTGCGTGAGCAGGTTGGGCATCCGCGCGCGCAGCTCGCGCAGGCGCTGCCACGGGCACTCCTTGAGAAAGCGGTAGGCGACGTCGAAGGTCGCGCCGCCCCAGCACTCCATCGAGAAGAGCC
>CAZWDE010000074.1:0-12130 GCA_964632555.1 uncultured Limibaculum sp. | reverse complement strand
GGCCATAGGGGATGATGCAGAACGTGCAGCGGTGGTCGCAGCCGTTCTGCACCTGCACGTAGGCGCGGGCGCGGGTGCCGAACCCGTCGATCAGGTGGCCGGCGGTCTCGCGCGCCGCGAGGATGTCGTCGACGCACACGCGCTCGGTCTCGCCGGCGGCGAGGCGCGCCCAGGTTTCGGGGCGCATCTTCTCGAGATTGCCGATCACGTGGGCGACCTCGGGCATCGCGGCGAACGTCTCGGGCTCGGTCTGCGCGGCGCAGCCGGTGACGACGACGGGCCTGCCCGGGTTCTCGCGCGCGAGCTTGCGGATCCGCTGGCGCGCCTGGCGGACGGCCTCGGCGGTCACGGCGCAGGTGTTGACCACCACGGCGTCCGCAACGCCCGCCGCCGCCGCGAGATCGCCCATCGCCTCGGATTCGTAGGCGTTGAGCCGGCAGCCGAAGGTCTCGATCACCGGGCGCGTCATCGTGCGGCCTCCGCGAGGAAGGCGGGGGCGAGCGTGCCCTCGAAGACCTCGGCCACCGGCCCGGCGAGGAGGACACGGCCATCCTCCCGATAGGTCACGTCCAGCCGACCTCCCGGCAGATCGACACCGATCTGCCGGTCGGTCAGGCCGCGGCGCCAGCCCGCCACCGCGATGGCGCAGGCCGAGGAGCCGGAGGCGAGCGTGGGCCCGACCCCGCGCTCCCAGACGCGCGCGCGCACCCGGCCGCGCGAGACCACCTCGGCGAGCTGCACGTTGGTGCGCTCGGGGAAGAGGGGATCGCGCTCGACGCGGGGGCCGATCTCGGCGAGGTCCGCGTCCGCGAGCCGGGCGACGAAATGCACCGCGTGCGGATTGCCCATCGAGACCGCGACCGGCGCGCCGGGCAGCGGCAGGGCCAGCGTGTCGACCTCGCGCGCGAGCGGGATCGCGCGCCAGTCGGTCTCGGCCCGCCCCATGTCGACCTCGACGAGCCCGTCGGGCCGGCGCGCCGCCGCGAGCAGCCCGTGATCGGTGCGCAGACGCGGCGCCGCGACGCCCTCGCGCATCAGCAGGTGGGCGACGCAGCGCGTGGCGTTGCCGCAGGCGCCCGCGAGCGAGCCGTCGGCGTTCCGGAAGACGAGCCGCGCATCCGCCTCCGGATCGGCGAGCATCACCGCGAGCTGGTCGAACCCGACGCCGCGGTGCCGGTCGCCGAGCGCGCGCGCGAGCGACGGCGTGACCGGATCGGCCCCGCCGCGCGCGTCGATCACCACGAAATCGTTGCCCGCCCCGTGCATCTTCCGGAAGCGGAGCGGGCGGGTCGCCATCTGATCCATGCCCGCGATATAGCGGCGGGGACGGGCCGACGCCAGACGCGCCCCGACGCCCGTCTCACTCGCCGGTCATCTCGAGATAGCCCTCGCCGGCATGGGTGCCCTCGAAGAACACCGGCCCCTCCCAATAGGCGGTGGAGAGCGGGTTCCACGCCCGCGGATTGAGCGGCCGCGTCTCGATCGCGAGGCCGCGCCCGGGGATCTCGACGCGCCAGCGCACGGGCATCCGCACGCCCGGATGGACCTCGACCTCGCCGCCGATCGGCGTCATCGCGATCTCCCCCGGCGCGAGGCGGTCGCTCGCGCCGTTGGCCGCGATCCAGTTGCCGGTCACGTAGTCCCCGCCCACCTCGTCGCGGAGGCGATAGACCATCAGCTTGTCGCCGGCATCCGGCCCCTCGTCGAGATGGAGCGAGAGCCAGTCCCACCCGGTCTGGCCCTCGGCGAGCGGCTGCGAGGACCACTCGCGGTCCATCCAGGCCCGGCCCGTCACCTCGCGGGTCGCGCCGTCGAGCGTGAAGGTGCCGGCGACGCGGAAAAAGGGCTGGCTCGCGTAGTGGCTCGCCTGGCCGCGGTCCGACTTGACCGAGTAGCCGTCCTCGCCCTGCAGCACCATGGGCCCCTCCGCCTCGAGGCGGAGGTCGTAGGCGAAGCCGTCGCCGCGCGCGGTCATCCGCAGCGGCGCGAACGCGCCCTGCCCGCCCTCGCCCGCGTGCTCGAAGACCCAGTCGTCGATCCACGCGCGGAACGGCCCGGTCTCGACGCCCGCCTGCCCGATCCCGCCGCGGGCGAAGCTCTCGGCCGCCCGATGACGCTCGGCGGTGGTCACCGCGGCGTGGCCCATCCAGATCTGCGGCGTGCTCCAGCCGGCGTCCTCGGGCGCGCCGCCCGGCGCGGTGGCGAAGCGGAAGAGCGTCCACTGCGCGCCGATCGGGTCGCCCTCGGCGTCGCGCAGATTGGCGGTGACGTACCACCACTCGATGCGGAAGGCCGGATGGGGCCCGTGATCCTCCGGAAAGCGGATCTCGGTTTCGGGGCGCACCTCGGCATAGTCCCCCGCCGGGGTCGTCATCATGCCGAGACCGTCGGACACGTCGCCCGGCTCCTGCGCCAGCGCCGGCAGCGCGATCAGGCCGAGAAGGGCGAGCCATCTCATCCGCGTTCCTCCGCGAAGATCTTGACGAGCCGCGCCGGCGGCATCCGCGCCAGCCGGAGCGCGGGCAGCGCGGCCGCGGCCGCCGCCACCACCGCCGTGATGAGCCCGAGACGCACCCACTGCTCCGGGAAGAGATGGAGCGGCAGCCGCCAGCCAAAGGCCTCGACGTTGATCACCGCCACCAGGAGCCAGGCGACGGCGATGCCGAGCGGGATCGCGAGCGCGGCGGTCATCAGCGCGAGGCCGACCGTCTTGGCGAGATCGATCCCGGCGAGGCGCCGGCGCGTGACGCCGACCGCCCAGAGCGGCGCGACCTGCGCGAGGCGCTGGTCGGCGAGGGTGGCGAGGCTCGCGAACAGCGCGGCGCCAGCGGCGCCGAGAGTGAGCACGTTGAGCATGGCGGTCACCGCGAAGGTGCGCTCGAAGATGCGGAGCGAGAACGCCTTGATCGCCGCGTTGTCGGCGAGCGCGTCGGGCCCGAGCTCGAACCGCTCGTCGAGCCGCGCCATCAGCGCCCCCGCCTCCGCGCCCTCCGCCAGCATCACGCCGAACCCGTCGAAGTCGAGCCCGTCCCAGCGCCGCTCGAGCGCGTCGAGGCCGACGCCGATCTCCCCGCGCGGATTGCCGTAGTCCGCATAGATGGCCGCCACGCGCAGCTCCCACGGCCCGCCGCTCGCGGGCAGCGTCACCGTGTCGCCGAGCCCGAGCCCGAGCTTGCGCGCGAGCTGCTCGCTCACCATCGCGCCCTCGCCCGCCGCGATGCGGTCCCACGCCTCCGCCTCCGCCGAGAGGAAGGGCCAGGCGCGGCGATAGGCGCCGCCCTCGCCCGCGGGCCGGCCGACGATCCGCACGGGCACGCCGCCGAGGCTCGCCTCGGTCGAGCGGGTCTCGAGAAGCTCGGCCACCGCCGGGTCGTCGCCGAGCGCCGCACGCACGGCATCGGCCTGCGCCCCGGTCGCGGGATCGACATAGACGTCGGCGAAGAGGCGCTGGTCGATCCAGTCGACGAAGGTGGTGCGGAAGCTCTCGACCATGGTGCCGACGCCGATATTGGCGGCGAGCGCGAGCAGGAGCGCCATGAGCGCGAGGCCGAGGCCCGAGATCTGCTGCCGCGCGTCGGCCACCGCCCATTCCGCCTCGGGCCCGCGCGCGACACGCCCCGCGATCGCGAGGAGCCCGGCGAGCGCGGGCGGCATCAGCAGGGTCGCGCCGACGAGGATCCCGGCCATCGCGAGGAACCCCGCCTCCAGCCCGTCCGCGACCACGAGGAGGCCCGCGGCCAGCAGCAGCGCCGCCACCCCCGCCGCGCCCTGCATGCGGAAGGCGCGGAGCTGCGCGCCGTGCCAGGCCTCGGGCCGGGCCGAGGCGAGCACCGGCATGGCCCGCACCCGGAGCAGGAGCGTCCCGCCCGCGATCAGCGCCCCGAGGAGGCTGATGCCGAGCCCCGCCGCCCACCATTCGGGCGCGAGGCTGAGCGTGCCCGGCACGTCCGCGCCGTAGAGCCCGTCGAGCGTCGCCGCGACGTCGGGCAGCAGGGCGGCGGCAATGGCATAGCCCGCCGCGAGGCCGAGGCTGCCGGCGAGCACCGCCGCGAGCGCGATCTCGGCGAGGAGCGCCGCGATCACCGCCCGCGCCGAGGCGCCGCAGGCGCGCAGCGTGCGGATGGTGCCGCGGCGCTGCTCGGTGGCGAGCCCGATCGCGGCGTGCGTGATGAAGAGCCCGACGCAGAACGCGAGCACGCCGAAGGCCGTGAGGTTCATGTGGAAGCTGGCGGTCAGCCGGTCGAGATCGCTCTCGGCGCTCGCCGGCACGAGGCGGAGCGCGTCGCCCGCGACCTCCTGCCAGGGCGTCTCGGGGCGCGGGGCGGCGGGATCGATCAGCAGCGCGGTCGGCCCGGCGCCAGGGCCGAGGAGCGCCGCGGCCGCACCGATGTCCATCACGACGACACCCGGAGCAAGCGACGCGGCCGCGGCCGCCTCGGGCAGCGGCCGGCCCGCCGCGGTGCGCCCGGTCTCGCCCGGCGCGATGCCGAGCCGGTCGAGCGTGTCGGGGGCGGCCAGCATCACCCAGGGCGGGGTCGTGAAGGCGCCGATCCCCGGGCCGCCCTCGAAGGCGCCGGCGACCGGCCCTTCCGGCAGCGTGAGCGGCTCGACGCCCAGAACCCGCACGCGCTGGCCGCCGACCCGGACGCGGCCCTCGATCACCGGGCTCACATCCCATCCGGCGCGCCGGAGCGCGGCGTAGAGCCCGACCGTCAGCCGGCCCTCGGCCACGGGCTCGAGCCGGTCGATCCGGTCGCCGTCGAGCAGCGCGGCCGCCTCGGCGTAGCTCTGGCGCGCCTCGGCGTTGAGCGCCTGCACGCCCGACCAGAGCGCGGTGGCGACCATCAGGCCGAAAAGCGCCGCCGCCGCCTGCAGCGGGCGCCGCCGCCAGTGGCTGAGGAGGGTCGCGAGAACCGCGCCGGCGCTCACGCCGCCGCTCCCGCGATCCGGCCGGCCTCCAGCTCGAGGCGGCGGTCCATCCGCTCGGCGAGGCGCGCGCTGTGGGTGACCATCAGGAGCGCGCACCCGCTCTCCGCGACGAGTTCGAGCGCGAGCCCGATCACATCGTCGCCCGTGCGCTGGTCGAGATTGCCGGTCGGCTCGTCGGCCAGCAGGATCCCGGGGCGCGCCGCGAGGGCCCGGCCGATCGCCACACGCTGCTGCTGCCCGCCCGAGATCGCCTCCGGGTAGCGGTCGAGAAGCCCGGAGAGCCCGAGGCGCTCGGCGAGCCGCGCGGTCCAGTCGGGGTCGTGACGGCCCGCCAGCCGCGCCTGCAGGGAGAGGTTGCTGGCCACCGTGAGGCTCGGCACGAGCGAGAACTGCTGGAACACGATCCCGACCCGCGACCGCCGCAGGGCCGCGCGCCCGCGGTCGCCGAGCGCCGTGACCTCGGTGGCGCCGATCCGCACGGAGCCCGCATCGGCGCGCTCGAGCCCCGCGACGATGTGGAGGAGCGTGCTCTTGCCGCTGCCCGACTCGCCCATGAGCGCGAGGGTCTGCCCCGGCCGCAGCTCGAACGACACGCCGCGCAGCACCGGCACGGGCCCCTGCGGCGTGGAGAAGGTCTTGGTGACGCCCGCAACCGCCAGCCCCGCGGCCGCCGTGTCCGCCTCGTCCTCGGTGTCGCGCATCCGCCGCCCTCCCCGTGGCCTCGCGGCAGATATGGGGCGGCCGGGCCGGCTGTCAGCCGCGCGGGCGGGGGCTCAGAGGCCGGCCTCGGCCATCAGCGCCGCCAGATCGGCCTCGGGCCGCGCCCCGATATGGGAGATCACCTCGGCGGCGGCGATGCAGCCCATGCGCGCGCACTCCGCCGGCCCGCGCCCGCGCACGAGGCCCGCGAGGAAGCCCGCGGCGAAGAGATCGCCCGCGCCGGTCGTGTCGACCACCGTCGCGCCGAGCGCCGGCACCGCATGGCGCTCGCCGCCGCCCACCACGATCGCGCCGTCGCCCGACAGCGTGACGGCCGCCATCGCGACCTCGCGCGCGACCGAGGCGACGGCGCTCTCGAGATCCTCGGTGGCGTAGAGCGCCTCGAGCTCGGCGCGGTTGGCGAAGAGCAGATCCACCTCCTCGCGCACCAGCCGCGCCATGTCGGCCCGGTGGCGCTCGACGCAGAACGGATCGGAGACCGAGAAGGCGACGCGCCCACCGCCCCGGCGCACCGCCGCGATCGCCTTGGCATAGGCCGCCTTGGCGGCGTCGGAATCGAAGAGATAGCCCTCGAGCATCAGCCAGTCGGCGCGCTCGAGCAGCGCCTCGTCGATCTCCTCGGGGCGGAGCGAGCCGGAGATGCCGAGGCAGGTCGACATCGAGCGCTCGCCGTCCGGGGTGACGAGCACCAGGCAGCGCGCGGTCTCGCCGCCGTCCGGAGCCACCGGGCCGCCATAGGCGACGCCCTGCGCGCGGATGTCGTGGGCGAAGATGCGCCCCAGCTGGTCGTCGCGCACCTTGCCGATGAAGCCCGTGCGCGTGCCGAGCGCGGCGAGCCCGGCGATCGTGTTGGCCACCGAGCCGCCGGAGATCTCGCGGCTCGGCGGCATCGCGTCGTAGAGCCAGGCGGCCTCGGCCTCGCCCACCAGCCGCATCGTGCCCTTGGGGATGTCGTGCGTGGCGAGGAACGGCTCCTCGACGCGCGCGAGGACGTCCACGATCGCGTTGCCGATGCCGACGACGTCGAGGCGCTCGCTCATGCGGTGTCCTCCCGCCCGCCGCCCGCGGGCCGGGCCGCACGCCGCGCCTTGCCGGCCCGCGCCGCCGCCTTGGCGGCCGCCTCCGCCACCGGGTCGGTCTTCTCCTCGAAGGTGCAGATGTCGCGGATCAGGCAGTCCGGACAGTCGGGCCGCCGCGCCTTGCAGACATACCGCCCATGCAGGATCAGCCAGTGGTGCGCGTGGAGCGCGCGGTCGGCCGGCACGCGGTCCTCGAGCGCGCGCTCGACCGCCAGCTCGTCGCGCCCCGGAGCGATCCCGGTCCGGTTGGCCACGCGGAACACATGGGTGTCGACCGCCATCGCCGGCACCCGCCACCACATGTTGAGCACCACGTTGGCGGTCTTGCGCCCGACGCCCGGCAGCGCCGCGAGCGCCGCGCGCGAGGACGGCACCTCGCCGCCGTGCTCCTCGATCAGGATGCGCGAGAGCTTCATCACGTTCTTCGCCTTGTTGCGGAAGAGCCCGATGGTGCGGATGTGTTCGATCACGCCCGCCTCGCCGAGCGCGATCATCCGCTCGGGCGTGTCGGCCGCCGCGAAGAGCCCCCGCGTCGCCCTGTTCACCCCCTTGTCGGTCGCCTGCGCCGAGAGAAGAACCGCGACGAGCAGCGTGTAGGCGCTCGTGTGCTCGAGCTCGCCCTCGGGATCGGGGCGCGCCGCCTCGAAGCGGCGGAAGACCTCGCGGATGTCGGGATAGCTGAGCGGCACCGGCATGGCCGGGGTGCTCGCACAGTGGCGCCGGATTGGCAAGCGCGGGGCCGCCGCACGAACCGGGTGGGGCGGGCCGCGGCGCGTCGCTAGATTGGGGCGAGAGCGGAGGAGAGCCACCCATGACACGCGCCCTGACCGAGACCGAGACGCCGACGACGCCCGCCGTGCACCCCGACGCCGGAACCTTCACCTACGAGCTCATGGCCGCCGCGATCCGCTATCTCGAGGAGCATCGCGCCCGCCAGCCGGGCCTCGAGGAGGTGGCCGGGGCCATCGGGCTGAGCCCGGCGCATTTCCAGCGCCAGTTCAGCCGCTGGGTGGGCGTGAGCCCGAAGCGCTACCTGCAGTATCTCACGCTCGACCACGCCAAGCGCCTGCTCGCCGAGCGCTTCACCCTCCTCGACGCGGCCTACGCCTCCGGCCTGTCCGGGCCGTCGCGCCTGCACGATCTCTTCGTGCGCTGGGAGGCGATGACGCCCGGGGCCTACGCCCGGCGCGGCGAGGGGCTGGCGATCGCCAAGGGCTGGTTCGAGACCCCCTTCGGCCCGGCGCTCGCCATGGGCACCGAGGCGGGCCTCTGCGGGCTCGCCTTCGCCGCCGAGGCGGGCCGCGCGGCGGCCGAGGCCGACCTCGCGCGGCGCTGGCCCGCCGCCACGATCGCCGAGGCGCCCGAGCGGCTGCGACCGTGGGTCGAGGCGGCCTTCGCCCCCGGTCGGTCGGCCGAGGTGCGGCTCGCGCCCATGGGCGGGCCCTTCGACATCAAGGTGTGGGAGGCGCTGCTCGCGATCCCGCCCGGCCGGGTCACCACCTATTCCGAGATCGCGCGCGCCATCGGACACCCCAAGGCCGTGCGCGCCGTGGGCAGCGCGGTCGGCCGCAACCCGATCTCGTTCCTGATCCCCTGCCACCGGGCGATGCGCCGCGACGGCGGCCTCGGGGGCTACCACTGGGGGCTCGGCGTCAAGCGCGCGATCCTCGCCTGGGAGGCGGCCCGCGCCGACGCCGACGCCGCCTGATCGCCGCGACGGAAGCGCGCGCGCGCGGCGTGGGAGGAGGCGACCCGGGTCGACACGGCCCGCGCCGACGGGTGCGGGGAGAGGAGAGACACTCGAGGAGAGACCCATGACGAGCCTCCGACTTCTCGCGGCCGCGGCGCTCGCAGCCCCCGCGATCGCCCTTGCCGCGCCGGCCGCCATTGCCGCCCCGGCCGCGGCAGGCGTGGCGGCCCCGGCCGAGCGCGTGGCCGGCCCCTATGGCTACGGGCCCGCGCGCTGCGTGGCCGCCGCCTTCCGCGCCGAGGGGCGCGGCCCGCTCATCCGCGGCACGCGCGGCGTCGGCTTCGCCGCGTTCCCGCGCCGGGCCTGCCGCCGGGCGCTCCGCGAGTGCTGGCACCGGCTGCGCTTCGCGCCCGCGGGGCCCTTCGCGCGCTGCATCGTGGTCCGCGTGATCTGAGCGGGGCCGCTCAGCCGAGGGCGTCGCCGAACACCCAGGTTCCGTCCTCGGTCTCGGTCAGCGTCGCGATCTGGGGCGAGCCGGCGAGGTTCTCCGCGCTCTCGGCGAAGCCGATCAGCACCTCCTCGCGCCCCGCGCCCGCGGCGAGCTCGCCGAGCCAGAACTCGCGACCCGCCGCTTCGCCCTCGCGGTCGAGCACGTTGAGATAGAGACGGTCGACATACTGCTCGTCGGTCAGGCTGTCGATCTCGCCGAAGGCCTCGGTGAACTCGTCGTTCACGAGGAAGGCCTGCGCGAGCCCGCGCTGGGTGAGCCCGCCGGCCACCTCGCCGATCCAGAAGTTGAGGCCCTCGAGATCGATCGCCCCGTCGCGATCCAGCGCCGCCTCGTAGAGATAGGCGACCGACTGCGCCACCGCGAGCGTGACGCCCTCGGGGTCGGTCTCCTGCCCCACGGTCACGAAGACGTTGCCGAGATCGAAACCGCCGCGGCCGTCGGCGATCTCGACACGGAAGCTGTCCTCGCCGGTGAAATCCTTGTCCGAGCGGTAGAGCACCTGCCCGTCGACGACGGCGGCGACGCCGTTCGCCGGGTCCTCGGCGATGGCCGTGACCGTCAGCGGGTCGCCGTCGGCGTCGAAGTCGTTCGCCGCCGGGTCGAGGATCGCCGAGGCGAATGTGGGCGTGAGCAGCGCGCCGTCGATCGCGACGGGCGCGGTGTTGCCGGGCCCCGCCGGCTCGCCGAAATCCGCGCCGCCGGCCACCTCGTAGGGGCCGCTCGCGGTCTCGTCGACATAGAGCACGGCGAGGTAGTAGGTGCCGCTCGTCTCGGGCAGGAACTGGTAGATCGTGTCGGTTCCCGGCGCCTCCAGCGCGAAGCTGCCCGCGTCGGTGAACTGCAGCAGATAGCCTTCGTCGTCGAAGATGGAGATCTCGATGTCGCGGCCCTCGGCGACCGTCAGGAAGGTGTAGACCGCGTCGGCCGAGAGCTCGGCCTCGATGAAGTCGATCGGGTCGACCGGGTCGGAGGTGCCGTCGAGCGCGCCGGAGGTCGCGGCGTTGGCGTCGAGCGAGCCCTCGGCGCTGAACTCGAAGGGCGCGTCGGGGCCGTCGTCGCTCTCGATGAGCGCACGGAACTGGGCGGCCTGCTCGTCCGTCCAGCGTGGATCGCGGGTCATGGCGGTCTCCTCTCGGGCTTGGCGGGCGGCATCGGGCGCCCGCGGGCTCGGGCGGGCTCAGACGTCGAGGAAGTCCCAGAGCCCGGGCGCCACCTCGGCGAGACGCTCGATCTCGGAGGGGGCGCCGGTGTTCTCGACGCTGCGGGCGAAGGCGAGCAGAACGTCCGCGCGGTCGAGCCGCCCCTCGGCGAGCTCGCCGGTCCAGAACTCGACGCCCGCCGCCTCGCCCTCGCGGTCGAGCACGTTGCGGTAGAGCTGCTCGACATACGCCGCGTCGGTGATCGCGTCGGCCTCGCCGAAGATCTCGACGAACTCCGGCGCCTCGGTGAAGGCGATGGCGATCTGGCGGAAGCTCGCGCCGTCCTCGCGGACATCGATCCAGAAGTTGAGCCCCGGCGGGTCGATGCCCCCGTCCCGGTCGAGCCCCGCTTCGTAGAGGAAGGCGACGAGCTCGGCCTCCTCCCGCGAGATCCCGGCGCCGATCCGACCCTCGGTGAGGAAGAACCGCGTGGTCTCGGCCGAGAGGAACCCCTGGCCGAGATCGGGATCGAACACCCGCGTGCCGAAGCTGCCGTCGAAATCGGCGAGCGTGACCGGCGTGTCGGGGAGGTTGCGCCCGATGATCGCCTGCCGGTCGCCGGTGCCGACGCCGACCTCGAGGATGAAGCTCTCGCCCGGAACGGTCGACCGCGCCTCGAAGATCAGCGTGTCGAGGATCAGGAACCCGGCGCCGTTGACATCGATGTTGTTGCCGACGCGGAGCGTGTAGCTCGTCACGTCGTAGGGCGTGCCGCCGAGCAGGAACACCGCCTCGGGATCCTCGAACTCGAAGATCCCCTCGTCGGTCACCGGATCGACGCGGTCGCGCGGCTCGGCCGGGTCGAAGGCCGCGTAGCCGTAGATCGCCAGCGGCTCCGGCAGGGCGGCGTCGTCGACGATCCCGGTGAAGCTGACGGTGACGATCTCGTCCATGGCACCCCCTCTCGCCTCGCGCCCGTCCCCTAGCACGGGGCGCCGGCGCGCGCCAATCACATGGCGGTCGGGCTCACGCGTCGGCGACGCGGCGGATCGCGGCGCGCAGGCGCGCGAGCCCCGCCCCGGTCTCGGCCGAGGTGGTCAGGATCTCGGGGAATGCGGTGGGGTGGCGTGCGAGATCGGCGGTCACGGCCTCGAGGGTGCGCGGCAGCGCCGCGGCCTTGGGCTTGTCGGCCTTCGTCAGCACCCCCTGCACCGAGACCGCCGCGCGGTCGAGCAGGTCGAGGATCTGGTGGTCGACCGCCTTCACCCCGTGTCGCGCGTCGATCAGCAGATAGACGCGGCGGAGCGAGACGCGCCCCGCCAGATAGGCGCGCAACAGCTCCTGCCATGCCTCGACCTTGGGCTTCGGCGCCTCGGCATAGCCATAGCCCGGCAGATCGACGAGATAGAGCGCCTCGCCGAGGGCGAAGTAGTTGAGCTCCTGCGTGCGGCCGGGCGTGTTGGAGGCGCGCGCGAGCCCCTTGCGCCCCGTGAGCGCGTTGATCAGCGAGGACTTCCCAACGTTGGAGCGCCCCGCGAAGCAGACCTCGGGCCGGTCGGCCTCGGGAAGCCCGTCGAGCGCGACCACGCCCTTCACGAAGTCGCAGGGGCCGGCGAAGAGCTTTCGCCCGCGCTCCTCGAGATCGGGGTCGGGGTCGGGATCGACCGCGAAGGGCACCGCGGTCATGCGCCGACGGCGTCTCCGACGGCCACCGGGCCCGCGGTCACGACCTGCGCGTAGACGCCGAAATCGGTGTGTCCCCACCCCTCCCTCAGGAGGTCGAGCACCGGCGTGTCGCGCTGCCCCGTCGCGGGGCTCGCGGTGGTGGCGTTGCAGCGGCCGATGCGCTCGGTGATCCGGAGCCGCACGGGGCCGATCGCGATCTCGCGGCCGACGCTTTCGAACTCCGCCCAGGGCGCGAGGCCCTCGATCCAGAGATTGCCGCGGAAGCGGCGCCGCTCGAGCGGCCGGCCGGCCTTCTCCGAGAGCGCGCGGAGCGAGGCGTCCGAGAGGATCGAGACATGCGCGTCCTCGACATCCGTCAGGGCGCCCTCGCGCCGCC
>CAZWDE010000073.1:2750-12139 GCA_964632555.1 uncultured Limibaculum sp. | reverse complement strand
GAGGGCTATGCCAGCCCGCGCCGCGACGCCGTGGAGATCCGCCTCCGGCCGGCCCGCGGCCCGGGCCGCCGGGCTCAGCCCTTCAGGTCCTCGAGCAGCATCGCCGCACCCTTCTCGGCGATCATCAGCGTCGGCGAGGCGGTGTTGCCGCTGGTGATCCTCGGCATCGCCGAGGCGTCGATCACCCGGAGCCCGTCGATCCCGCGCAGCCGGAGCCGCGCGTCGAGCGGCGCGTCCGCGCCGGCGCCCATCGCGACCGTGCCGACCGGGTGGAAGATGGTCGTGCCGATCCGGCCCGCCGCCTCGGCGAGCTCGGCGTCGGCGTCGCCGACCGCCGGCCCCGGCTTCACCTCCTCGGGCGAGAACCGCGCGAGCGGGGCCTGCGCGGCGATCCGACGGGTCAGGCGGATCGCGCGGGCCGCCGCGATCCGGTCCGCCTCCGTCGAGAGGTAGTTCGGCGCGATCGCCGGCGCCTCGCCGGGCTCGGGCGAGACCGCGCGCACCGTGCCGCGCGAGCTCGGCCGCAGGTGGCAGACGCTCGCCGTGATTGCGGGGTAGGGGTGGAGCGGCTCGCCGAAGGCTTCGAGGCTGAGCGGCTGCACGTGGTATTCGAGATCGGGGGTCGCCACCGCGTCGGAGGAGCGGGCGAAGGCGCCGAGCTGGGAGGGCGCCATCGCCATCGGGCCGGACCGGCGCAGCGCGTATTCGAGCGCGATCATCGCCTTGCCCCAGAGGCTCGCGGCCACGGTGTTGAGCGTGCGCGCGCCCGAGACCCGGAAGACGCAGCGGAGCTGCAGGTGGTCCTGCAGGTTCGCGCCGATGCCCGGGATGTCGCGCACCACCGCGATCCCGGCCGCGCGGAGCCACGCGCCGGGACCGAGGCCCGAGAGCTGGAGGAGATGCGGGCTGCCGACGCTGCCGGCGGCCAGCACCACCTCGCGCGCGCGCACCCGGATGCGCCGCCCGTCGCGGCGGAAGACCACGCCCGTGGCGCGGCCGTCCTCGACCGTGACCCGCTCCGCGAGCGCGCCGGTCTCGACGCGGAGATTGGCCCGCCCCCGCACCGGGTGCAGGAACCCGTCGGCCGCGGTCCAGCGCCGCCCGCGCCGCTGGTTGACGCGGAAATAGCCGACGCCCGCATTGTCGCCGCGGTTGAAGTCCTCGGTGCGCGGGATGCCGGCCGCCGCGCAGGCCTCGGCGAAGGCCTCGAGGATCTCCCACGAAAGGCGCTGGCGCTCGATCCGCCATTCCCCGCCGGTGGCGTGGAGAGGATCGTCGCGCCCCTCGGCCTCGGCATAGTCCTCGTGGGCGCGGAAGACGGGCAGCACGTCCTCCCAGCCCCAGCCCGCGAGGCCGATCTGGCGCCAGCCGTCGTAGTCGGCCGCCTGCCCGCGCATGTAGATCATGCCGTTGATCGCCGAGGAGCCGCCGATCACCCGCCCCCTCGGATAGCGGATGGCGCGCCCGCCGAGACCGGCCTCGGGCGCGGTCGCGAAGCACCAGTCGGTCCGCGGGTTGCCGATGCAGTAGAGATAGCCGACGGGGATCCGGATCCACGGATGGCGGTCGGTCCCGCCCGCCTCGAGCAGCGCCACGCGGCGCCGCGGATCGGCCGAGAGCCGGTTGGCGAGGAGGCAGCCGGCGGTGCCGCCGCCGACGATGGCGATGTCGGCCGCGATCTCGGCGTCCGGGGCGGCCTCGGGCCGGTCGGCGGTCATCGGTTGGCGTCCAGCGCCCGTTCGGCCAGCCAGAGCATCTCCGAGACGGCCGCCTCGTCCTCGCAGTCGCCGACGCGCATCGCGGTCACCGAGAGCGGGCCGACGAAGCGCGTGCCGCCCTGGTAGAGGAGGCCGTCCTCGCGCTTGAGGCAGAAATGCACCGCGCTCTCGTCGAAGCCCGTCTCCTCGACCGCGAGGGAGCCGTGCAGGAAGGGCAGGCTGCCGGCCGCCTTGATCTGCGAGGCCGCGCCCTCGTAGAGCGCCCGCGCCTCCTCGGTGCTGCGCGGCTCGAGGCGCCGGCGGGCGTCGACGAAGTTGTAGTAGAGCGGGCCGGGCGGCGCCGGCGGCGCCTCGGCCCCGTCGACCGGCTCGAGGAAGAAGCCGCCCGAGAGCACGCTGAGGATCACGAACTCCTCGGGAATGCGGAACCCCTCGGGCGGGACGATCTCGACCCGCCGGCCCTCGGGCATCCGGAAGGTGGCGCCGCGCCCGGTGGCGATCACCTCGACGCCGCTGCGGGTCGCGCCGTAGCCGACGGTGGCGAGATCGCCGAGGAGCGCCGCGCGCGCGGCGCGCTCGGTCTCGCGCGCCGCCGCCCGGTCGGCCTCGCGGTCGGGCGCCTCCTCGGGCGGGGCGAGGAGCTGCGGCCCGAAGATCGCGCCGAGGACGAGCAGCGCCCCCCCGAGCACGGCGAGCCCGATCAGCAGTCCCTGTCGCATCGGTGTCTCCTTCCTCGCGCGCGCCGCGCCGCCGCTCAGCGCCAGCGTTCGGGCTCGACCGCGCCCACGGCGAGCCCGAGGCGCGCCAGATCGGCCGCGTCCGGGTCGCCGCAGCCCGGCCGCAGCAGGCTCGTGACGAAGAGCCCCCGGTCGAGCCGCCCGCCGACCAGCAGGTCGAGCCCCGCCCGCTCGACCGTCATGCAATAGAACACGCCGCGCCCGTCGTGGTGGAAATCCGACAGCACGACGCCCGCGGGCGGCGTCTGCTGGGCGAGGCTGCCGGCGATCGTGCCGTAGGCCGCGATCTTCTCGCGCAGGTTGGCGGTCCGCAGCGTCTCGATGTCGGCGAAGGAGATGGCGAGCGGCGGCCCGGTCTCCGCGCGGAGGAGGGCCCACGCGCCGCCGAGGCCGCCCGGCTGCGCCGAGAAGCGCGGCGCGATGCGGAAGCCTTGGGGCGCTGTGACGGTGACGCGCTGGCCGGTCGGCAGCAGCACGACGGCGCTCGTCGCGTCGGCGCGCTCGATCGCGATGCCGCCGCGGCTCTCGCCGGGGCCGATGGCGTCGCGCGCCACCTCGCGCTCGACGAGCGCGGCGAAGCGCGCGGCCGGGTCGAGCGAGGCGCCGGGCAAGCCGGGCCCGCCGAGCCCGAGGAGATCGAGGAACCCGCCGGCGCCGCCGGGCTCGGGCGGGTCCGCCGCGCCGGGGCCGGCGCCGCCCGACACCCGGCCGGGCAGCCGCCCCTCCTCGAGCGCGGCGCGGAGCGCCCCGACATCGCCGCCCGCGAGCACGAGCCCCCAGAGCAGCGCCGCGAGCGCGCCGACGGTCGGGATCAGCAGAAAGACCGCGAGGAGTCGCACCGAATGTCTCCGTCCTCCCGCGCAACGCCGGGAGGCTAGCGGGGCGGCCGCGCGCGGACAAGGGCGCGCCGGTCGGATTGGGCGCAATGCGACCCCCCCATGACGCTAACCGGCAAGCCTGCGCCGGCACCCCGGCCGAGCCTGAGGGAGCAACCCGGGAGGTATCATGACCGAGCCCATGAGGCGCAAGCGCGGCGGGCGCGGCGCCAATCTGCGCCGGAGCGGCGGCGAGGCGATCGCGCAGCTCCCCTTCACGATCCCCGAACTCACCGACGCACCCGTGGAGCCGCTGACCGAGGAGGGGGTGCGCGCCATCGACGGCGCCGCCATGCGCATCCTGTCCGAGATCGGGATCGACTTCCTGCACGAGGACGCCAAGCGCGAGCTCGCGGCCGCCGGCGCCGAGGTCGACCCGGACAGCGACCGGGTGCGCTTCGACCCCGAGATGGTGCGCGCGCATGTCGCGCGGGCGCCGGCGCGCTTCGAGATCCTGCCGCGCAACCCCGCCCGTCGCGTCGTCATCGGCGGGCGGCACCAGGTTTACGGCAACGTCTCGAGCCCGCCGAACTGCTCCGACCTCGACCGCGGCCGGCGCTCGGGCGACCGCGCCGCCTATCGCGACTTCCTGAAGCTCTCGCAATACTTCAACTGCATTCACCTGATGGGGGGCTATCCGGTCGAGCCCGTGGACCTGCACGCCTCGACCCGGCATCTCGACTGCATCCGCGACAAGCTCGTCTTCACCGACAAGGTGTGCCACGCCTATTCGCTCGGCACCGAGCGGATCGAGGACGCGATGGAGATGATCCGCATCGCCGCCGGCCTCTCCTGGGAGGAGTTCGAGGCGGCGCCGCGGATGTACACCAACATCAACTCCTCCTCGCCGCTCAAGCACGACTGGCCGATGCTCGACGGCGCGATGCGCCTCGCGCGCCGCGGCCAGCCGGTGATCGTCACGCCCTTCACGCTGGCGGGCGCCATGGCGCCGGTCACGCTCGCGGGCGCGGTCGCGCAGCAGACCGCCGAGGCGCTGGCCGCGATCGTGCTGCTGCAGCACATCCGCCCCGGCGCGCCGGTGGTGATGGGGTCCTTCACCTCGAACGTCGACATGAAATCCGGCGCGCCCGCCTTCGGCACGCCCGAATACATGCGCGCGACGCAGATGTCGGGGCAGATGGCGCGGTTCTACGGCCTGCCGCTCCGCGCGACCAACGCCTGCGCCGCCAACTGCCCGGACGCGCAGGCCGCCTGGGAGAGCGCCTTCTCGCTCTGGGCGGTGACGACGGCGCACGCCAATGTCGTCTATCACGCCGCCGGCTGGCTCGAGGGCGGGCTCTGCGCCTCCTACGAGAAGTTCGTGATGGACTGCGAGACGCTGCAGCAGCTGATCGCCTACAACACGCCGATCGCGACCGACGCCGACAGCCTCGCGGTCGACGCGATCGCCGAGGTCGGGCCGCACGGGCATTTCTTCGGCGTCGGCCACACCCAGGCGCGCTACGAGACGGCGTTCTACCAGCCCTTCATGTCCGACTGGCGCAATTACGAGAGCTGGTTCGAGTCGGGCGCGGTCGAGACGCCGCAGCGCGCCAACGCGCTCTGGAAGAAGATCCTGGCCGAGTACGAGCCGCCCGCCATGGACGAGGGCATCCGCGAGGAGCTCGACGCCTTTGTCGCGCGCCGCAAGGCCGAAGGGGGCGCGCCGACCGATTTCTGAGCGGCGGCGTGGGGCCTGACCGGGGCGCGCGAATCGCGTAAGCGGGATCGAGGTGCCGAGGGAGGTCCGCCCATGCAGGAGATGCTCCGGAGCGCGCAGCGCCCGCTCTTCGCGCTCGCCTTCCTCGCGCTCGCCATCGCCTGCCTCGCCCTCGCGCGCGACGAGCTGGTGCCGGTGGCGGTGGCGATCCTCATCTGGTTCCTGATCAACGCGCTCGCCGGGGCGATCCGCCGGGTGCCGGGGCTCGGGCCCGCGCTGCCGGCCGTCCTGCCCAAGGCCGTCTCGGTGCTGGTGCTCTTCGGCCTGCTCTGGCTCGGCGGGCGGGTGGTCGTCGCCAACGTCGCCGAGCTCGGCCGCGGCGTCACCGACGTGGCCGGCGGCGAGGAGGTGGCGCTCGCCAAGATCGAGGCGCTGCTCGCGCGGATCGGGATCGAGACCGACATCCCGGCCGAGGAGATCTACCGCCTGCTCGCCTTCGACCGGCTGATCGGCTGGGCGCTCGCCACCGCGCGGGGGCTGATCAGCGACGCGAGCCTCGTCGTCCTCTACGTGCTGTTCCTGCTCGTCGACGAACGGTTCTACGACGCCAAGCTCCGCGCCCTCGTGCCGGACGACGTGCGCCGCGCCGAGATCCGCGCCGGCCTCGCCCACATCTCGTCGGAGACCCGCGCCTATCTCTGGATCATGACGGTGATCTCGCTCGGGGTCGCGCTCGCCACCTACGCCACCTGCTCGGCGGTCGGCCTGCAGGGGGCGGGCTTCTGGGGCTTCGTCGCCTTCGTGCTCAACTTCGTGCCGACGCTCGGCTCGATCACGGCCGTGGTGCTGCCGTCGGTCTACGGGCTGCTCACGCTCGGCGACCCGGCCGCGGTGCTCGCGCTGATCGGCGTGCTCTCGGGCGTGCAGTTCGTCGCCGGCGAGGTCGTGCTGCCCCGGCTCATGGGCGACCGGCTCAACCTCTCGAGCGTGGTGATCCTGCTCAGCCTCGTCGCCTGGGGGACGATCTGGGGCCCCGCAGGCATGTTCCTGGCGATCCCGATCACGGTGATCCTGACGATCATCTGCGCGCGCTTCCGGGCGACGCGCCCGATCGCGATCGTGCTCTCGCGCGACGGGCGGGTGCCCGAGATCTGAGCGGGCCCCGCCGCGCTCAGGCCTCCTCGACATAGTGGAGGCGCCCGGATCGGAACGCCCAGTTCTCGCGCGCCGTCTCGCGGATCAGCACCATCACGTCCTGCGGATCGGTGCCGGCGGCGGCGCTCGCCCGCTCGGCGATACCGGCGGCGAGGGCCTTCTTGAAGGCGCGGTCGCGGCCCTCCGAGATCGTGATCTCGACGAGGACGAACCGCTCCGAGCGGTCGCGAGCGAGATCGGGATGGCGCGGATCGTAGAGGAGGGTCGCGGCGGGCGCTGTCATCAGCCTCTGGAACCGGTCGCTCTCTGGGAAGCCGGCCGCAACCACCGCCTCATGCACCGCGTCGGCGACCTGCCGGGCGGTGTCCGGGGCGACGGCCTCGGCGGTGGTGACGACGACGAGCGGCATCCTCTCGTTCCTCCATGACCCCGGCGTGCACAGCGCCTGCCTGTGCGGTGCGTCGCCGCCTGTCAAGCGGGCTTGCGGGGGCGCCGGCCGGACAATAGGAGGGCGGGGGAGGTGCGCCATGGCACTCGAGCTCAACGCGGTCGCGCATCCGCCGGCGGAGGTCGAGACCGCGCCGCCGCTCCTGATCGCGCACGGCCTCTTCGGCGCGGCGCGAAATTTCGGCACGCTCGCGAAGCGCCTCGCCGGGCCGCGGCGGGTCGTGGCGGTGGACATGCGCAACCACGGCGCGAGCCCGTGGGACGCGCGGATGGACTACGCCGCCATGGCCGGGGACCTTGCGGCGGCCGTCGACCGCCACTGCGAGGGGCGAGCGGCGGTGATGGGCCACTCGATGGGCGGCAAGGCGGCGATGGCGCTGGCGCTGACGGCGCCGGAGCGGGTGGCCGCCCTCGTGGTGCTCGACATCGCGCCGGTGGCCTACGACCACGCCCATGCCGGCCACGTCGCGGCGATGAAGGCCGTCGATCTCGGCGCCGTCCGCCGCCGGTCCGACGCCGAGGCGGCGCTCGCGCCCGCCGTGGCGGAGCCCGCGGTCCGCGCCTTCCTCGCGCAGAACCTCGTGATCGACGGCGACGGCGCGCGCTGGCGGATCAATCTCGAGGCGCTCGGGGCCGGGCTCGGCGACCTGACCGGCTGGCCCGCCGACTGGCCGGGCGCCTATGACGGCCCGGCGCTCTTTCTCCACGGCACCGCCTCGCCCTATGTCGGGCCGGAGCACCATGCGGCGATCCGCGCGCTCTTCCCCGCCGCCGAGATCCGCGGGATCGAGGGGGCCGGCCATTGGGTCCACGCCGAGCGGCCGGAGGCAGTGCACGAGACGGTCGCCGAGTGGCTCGCGGGGCGACCGCCCGCGGCCTGACGGTCACAGCATCCGCATTTCGGCAACGATCCCCGCCGATTCGGTGCAATCGTGATCGCCCGACCTCACTCCGCCGTTTGCCCGACCGTTTTGGATTGTTATGTCGAGCGCAGGCTCGGTCACGGGAAGGTGGCCAGCCGGGACGATCCAGCGCCGCCCGACGGCGCCAAAGAGCAACGAGGAGAACAGCCGTGAGCGTTCCGATCCGGCAGCAGCTCGCCGTCGCCGCCTACATCCTGAAGCAGAAGATCAAGGGCAACCGGCGCTACCCGCTGGTGCTGATGCTGGAGCCGCTGTTCCGCTGCAACCTCGCCTGCCCGGGATGCGGCAAGATCGACTACCCCGAACTGATCCTCAACCGGCGGCTCAGCCCGGAGGAGTGCTGGCAGGCGGCCGAGGAATGCGGCGCCCCGATGGTCGCGATCCCGGGCGGCGAGCCGCTGATCCACAAGGAGATCGGCGAGATCGTCAACGGCCTCGTCGCGCGCAAGAAGTATGTCTCGCTCTGCACCAACGCGCTCCTGCTCGAGAAGAAGCTGCACCTGTTCGAGCCCTCGCCCTATCTCTTCTTCTCGGTTCATCTCGACGGGCTGAAGGACCACCACGACAAGGCGGTCGACCGCCAGGGCGTGTTCGAGAAGGCGGTGCGCGCGATCAAGGCGGCGCAGGACAAGGGCTTCCGCGTCAACGTCAACGCGACGATCTTCGACGGTTACCCGGCCGAGGAGCTCGCCGACTATCTCGACTACGCGACCTCGCTCGGCGTCGGCATCTCGATCTCGCCCGGCTTCGCCTACGAGCGCGCCCCGGACCAGGAGCACTTCCTCAACCGGCAGAAGACCAAGACCTTCTTCCGCGAGGTGTTCCGGATCGGCCGGTCGCGCGGCGCGCGCTGGACGCTGTCGCATTCCCCGCTCTTCCTCGACTTCCTGCTCGGCAACCAGGAGATGCTCTGCACGCCCTGGGGGATGCCGACGCGCAACGTCTTCGGCTGGCAGAAGCCCTGCTATCTGCTCTCCGAGGGCTATGCGAAGACCTATGCCGAGCTCATGGACACGACCGAGTGGGAGAAGTACGGCACCGGCAACTACGAGAAATGCGCCGACTGCATGGCCCATTGCGGCTACGAGCCGACGGCGGCGGAGATCGCCTTCAAGAGCCCGCTCAAGATGCTCGGCCTCTCGGTCGGCGCGTGGTGGCGCGGGGGCCTGCGCACCGAGGGGCCGATGGCCGAGGAGATCGACCTCTCGAGGGCGCGCCCCGCCGAGGACCATCACGACCGGCTGGTCGCCGAGGAAATGTCGCGCCTCGGCCGCGACAAGGCCGCCTGACTGCGCTAAGCCTCGCTCCGTCGGTCGGGCGATCAGGGAGGCGAGGCCCGTGCGCATCACCTTCGTGCTTGGCCATGCTGGCCATTCGGGCGGCGTGCGGGTCGTCGCGATCTATGCCGAGCGGTTGCGGCGCCGCGGGCACGAGGTGACGATCGTCTCCGCACCCCGCCCGGCCCGGAGGCTCGGGCAGATGGCCCGGGATCTCAGGCAGGGGCGATGGCCGTGGCGGCGAGCGGCAGGCTCGCCCTATCTCGACGGTGTGCCCGTCGAGCACCGGGTCCTCGACCGCCCACGGCCGGTGACCGACGCGGATCTGCCCGACGCCGACGTGGTGATTGCCACGTGGTGGGAAACGGCCTTCGCGGTGGCGCGGCTCTCGCCGTCGAAGGGGCGCAAGATCTACTTCGTCCAGCACCACGAGGTTCACGAGCACCTGCCGTCGCATCTCTCCGCCGGCAGCTATCACCTGCCGCTCAAGAAGATCACCATCTCCAACTGGCTGGTCGACACCATGGCCGAGCTCTACGACGACGTCGACGTCGATCTCGTGCCGAACAGCGTCGATCTCGCCCAGTTCGACGCGCC
>CAZWDE010000073.1:0-2650 GCA_964632555.1 uncultured Limibaculum sp. | reverse complement strand
CCGCCGAAATCCGGGACGTCGCTCGCCGTCCCGGTCGCCTTCGCGTCGCCGGCCGGGACGAGGCGGCACGTGGCCGAGGCGAATCGGACCGGGCCGAGCCGCGCGCGGAGCGCGGGGTCGGCAACCGCCAGCGGGCGCGACGCGAGGAGCCGCGGCGGGGCGAAGCCCGTCGCGGCGACGAGCCGCCCGAAGCCCTCCCAGTCGAGCGCGCCGGCCAGGCATTCGCCGAGCAGCACCGGATCGGCGCGCAGCTCCGCGGGCACCGGCCGGTCGGCATAGACATCGGCGAACTCCATCGCCCCGCCCGGCCGGAGAAGCCGCCGCGCGCCGCGGAACACGGCCGCCTTGTCCTCGGCGAGATTGATCACGCAGTTCGACACGATCGCGTCGACCGAGCCCGCCTCGATCGGCAGCTCCTCCAGCCGCTCGATCAGCCCCTCGTGGAACTCGATCTCCGGGCAGCCCGCGCCGAAACGCGCGCGGTGCCAGTCGAGCGTGCCGCGGGCCACGGCGAGCTGCTCGGGCGTCATGTCGACCCCGATCACCCGCCCGCGCGGGCCCACGAGCTGCGCCAGCAGGTAGACGTCGCGCCCGGTGCCGCAGCCGAGATCCACCACCGTCGCGCCCTCGAGGCCCCCGGGGATCACCGTGCCGCAGCCATAGTAGCGCGCCGTCACCTCGGGGTGGATGTTGGCGAGGAGCCGCCTCGCCCTCTCGGGCACCGCGCCCGCGTCGCAGCAGGCATCGGTGCGGAGGTCCCCGGTGCCGGCGAGCCGCGCGCCGTAGTAGTCGCGCACCATCTGGTGGGTGTCGTCCGTCATCGCCGCCCCTGTCGCTACCTCGGCCGAAGGCTAGCGGTCCCGGCGGGCGGGCGCCAGCGCGCGGGCCTCACCGGCGGATCACCATGGTGTCACCGCGCACGGAGAACTCGGCGAACCGGTCGAGATAGCGCATGCCGAGGAGCGAGATCGGCATCTCCCCGTCGGTGACGACCGCCGGCACGCCGCGCTCGGTGCGGCCGGCGAACTCCACCCGGTCGAGCCGCACCGGCGCCACCTGCACGATGCCGTTCGCCGTCATCGCGGCCCCGGTGTAGACGAGGCGCGAGAGGTCGATGCCGGCCGCCTCGGCGTCCTGCCGCGCGAGCACCATGTCGCTCGCGCCGGTGTCGACGAGGAACTCCACCGGCGTGCCGTTGACCTCGAGCCGCGCGTGGAAGTGGCCGTCCGCCGAGCGGGCGAGCCGGATGGCGCCCTCCGGGCCCTCGCGCGCCACGCCGGGCATCAGCTGCGAGGCGATCTGGTCCTTGAACCCGTAGGCGAGGATCGCGCCGAGGAAGATCAGCACCCAGATCGCCGCGTGCTGCAGCGCCGTGCCGAGGCGGTTGCGATACTGCGCGAACAGGACGACGAGCAGCGCCGTGCCGAGCAGCCCCAGATAGAGGGCGCGCATCGCCTCGTCTGTCTCGAGCCCTGACATCGTCCTCGCGCCCCATCGCTTGCCGGCACCCCGACATAGGCGCCCGCGCGGGCGGATGCGAGGCCCGTCGCGCGCGCCGCCCGCCACTGGACCGGCCGGGCGCGCTTTGCTAGCGGGAGCGGCATGCTGACGATCCGCGAGATGAGCTTCGCGATGGCCGGGCGGCCGCTCTTCGAGGGGGCGGGCGCGCGCCTGCCCGCGGGCGCGCGCGTCGGCCTCGTCGGGCGCAACGGCACCGGCAAGACGACGCTCTTCCGGCTCATCCGGGGCGAGCTCGCGCCCGACCGGGGCGAGATCGAGCTGCCCGAGCGGGCGCGGATCGGCGGCGTCGCGCAGGAGGTGCCGGCCGGCCCCGAGGCGCTGCTCGACATCGTGCTCGCGGCCGACACGGAGCGCGCGGCGCTCCTCGCCGAGGCCGAGACCGCCGAGGATCCCGCGCGCATCGCCGAGATCCAGACCCGCCTCGCCGACATCCAGGCGCATTCCGCGGAGGCGCGCGCCGCGACGATCCTCGCGGGCCTCGGCTTCTCCCATGCCGAGCAGGGGCGCGCGGCGGCCGAGTTCTCGGGCGGCTGGCGGATGCGCGTGGCGCTCGCGGCCGTGCTCTTCGCGGCGCCCGACCTGCTGCTGCTCGACGAGCCGACGAACTATCTCGATCTCGAGGGCGCGGTCTGGCTCGAACAGTATCTCGCGCGCTATCCCCACACGGTGATGGTGATCTCCCACGACCGCGGGCTGCTCAACCGGGCGGTCACCTCGATCCTTCATCTCGAGAACCGCCGGCTCACCTTCTACCAGGGGCCCTACGACACCTTCGACCGCACGCGGCGCGAGAAGCTCGCGCTGCAGGCGGCGGCGGCGAAGAAGCAGGCGGCGAGCCGCGCGCATCTGCAGAGCTTCGTCGACCGCTTCCGCTACAAGGCGTCGAAGGCCAAGCAGGCGCAGTCCCGCCTCAAGATGCTCGAGCGGATGGAGCCGATCGCGGCGGTGGTCGAGAACGCCGTTGCGCCCATCCGCCTGCCCGACCCCGAGGAGCTGCCGCCGCCGCTCGTCGCGCTCGAGGGCGCGGCGGTCGGCTATGGCGAGCGCCCGGTGCTCTCGCGCCTCGGGCTCCGCATCGACCAGGACGACCGGATCGCGCTTCTCGGCGCCAACGGGCAGGGCAAGTCGA
>CAZWDE010000072.1:0-12281 GCA_964632555.1 uncultured Limibaculum sp. | reverse complement strand
ACCTCTCGGTGGTGCGCCACATCTCCGACCGGATCGCGGTGATGTATCTCGGGCGGATCGTGGAGATCGGCCCGGCCGAGGGGGTCTACACCCGCGCCCGCCACCCCTACACGCGCGCGCTGCTCGACAGCCTGCCGAAGATCCCGCAGGCGGGAACCGACAGCGTGTTCCGCCCGATCTCGGGCGAGATCCCCTCGCCCCTGGCACCGCCGCCGGGCTGCCGCTTCCATCCGCGCTGCCCGATCGCGGTCGAGCGCTGCCGGCGGGAGGGGCCGGAGCTGCGCCGTCTGGGCGTGCGCCACGAGGCCGCCTGCCACCTCGCCGAGCCCGTGGCGGAGGAGGCCTGAGCGATGGCGGAGCGCACGCGGCTCGCGGTGGTCGGCGCCGGGATCGTCGGGCTCTCGACGGCGATCTGGGCGCGCCGGGCCGGGCTCGACGTCACCGTGGTCGACGCGAAGGGCCCGGGCGCGGGCGCGAGCTGGGGGAACGCCGGCGTGCTCGCCGCCTCCGCGATCGTGCCGGTCACCGTGCCGGGGCTGCCCCTCAAGGCCCCCGGGATGCTGCTCGACCGGGATGCGCCGATCTTCCTCCGCCCCGCCTATCTGCCGCGGCTTCTGCCCTGGCTCGCGCGCTATCTCGCCCGCTGCACCGAGGCGAAGGCGCGCGAGACCGCCGCCGCGCTCTGGCCGCTCGTCTCCGGCAGCCTCGACGAGCACCGCGCGCTGGCGGAGGGGACGCCGGCCGCGCGCTTCGTCCACGGCTGCGACTACGTGTTTCTCTATCGCGACCGGGCGGCCTTCGAGGCGGACCGTTTCGGCTGGGCGCTGCGGCGCTCCTTCGGCGTCGCGTGGGAGGAGATCGAGGGCGAGGCGCTGGCCCGTCGCGACCCGGCGCTGGCCGGGGCGGGCTTCGCCGTCGCGATCCCGGGGCACGGGCGGATCTCCGATCCCGGCGCCTATGTCGCCGCGCTCGCGGCCCATCTCGAGGCGGAGGGCGGGCGGCTCCTGACCGCCGAGGTCACCGACATCGCGCGCGAGGGCGGCCGCGTCACCGGCCTCCGCGCCGGCGGCGAGACGATCCCGGCGGAGGCGGTGGTGATCGCGGCGGGCGCGTGGTCCGCCCGCCTGACCGCGAAGCTCGGCCTGCGGATCCCGCTCGAGAGCGAGCGCGGCTACCATCTCGAGCTCTGGGAGCCCTCGGCGATGCCGAGGGAGCCGACCATGATCGCCGCCGCCAAGCTCGTGGCGGCGCCCATGGAGGGCCGGCTCCGCCTTGCGGGGATCGCCGAGTTCGGCGGACTCGCGGCCGGCCCCCGCGCGGCGCCGTTCCGCCTGATCGAGCGGCAGGTGGCGCGGCTCTTCCCCGGCCTCCGCTGGCGCGAGACGACGCGCTGGATGGGGCATCGCCCGGCGCCGGCGGACTCGATCCCGGTGATCGGGGCCGTGCCGGGCCTCGCGGGCGCGTGGCTCGGCTTCGGCCACCACCATGTCGGGCTCACGGCCGGGCCGCGCACCGGGCGCCTGCTCGCCCAGCTCGCCTCGGGCCGGCGGCCCAACGCCGACCTCGCGCCTTACGACCCCGCCCGGTTCGCCCGATAGCCGCGGGCCGCGTTTCCGCGCCGCGAGCCGCGTGCTATCCGGAACGGAACGCGGCCCCGAGAGCCGCGCCGGGAGGAGAGGATGAAACGCAAGACCACCACGGCCGCCGACGCCGCGCATCTCGTCCGCGACGGCGACACGATCACCACCTCGGGCTTTGTCGGCATCGGGGTGCCGGACGGGCTCCTCGCCGCGATCGAGCGGCGCCATGTCGAGACCGGCCACCCGCGCGACCTGACGCTCCTCTTCGCGGCCGGGCAGGGCGACGGGAAGGACCGCGGGCTCAACCGTCTCGCCCATGACGGGCTGCTGGCGCGGGTGATCGGCGGGCACTGGGGGCTGATCCCGAAGGTCGGGAGCCTCGCGCTCGCCGGCAAGATCGAGGGCTGGAACCTGCCGCAGGGGGTGATCAGCCGCCTCTACCGCGACATCGCCGCGGGGCTGCCGGGCACGCTCACCCATGTGGGCCTCGGCACCTTCGTCGACCCGCGCGAGGGCGGCGGGCGGATCAACGACGTGACCACCGAGGACATCGTCGAGGTCGTGGAGATCGGCGGGCGCGAGCTCCTGTTCTACAGGGCACGCCCGATCGACGTCGCGCTGCTGCGCGGCACCACCGCCGACGAGGCGGGCAACGTGACGATGGAGCGCGAGGCGCTGATCCTCGACAATCTCGCGCAGGCGATGGCGGCGAAGAATTCGGGCGGTCTCGTCATCGTGCAGGTCGAGCGGATCGCGGCGGCGCGCACGCTCAGCCCCCGCGACGTGGTGATCCCGGCCGCGCTGGTCGACGCCGTGGTGGTGGCGGAGCCCGAGCACCACATGCAGACCTACGCGACGCCCTTCTCGCCGCATTTCGCGGGCGCGCTCCGGGCGCCGGCCTCGGCGGCGCGGCCGATGGCGCTCGACGCGCGCAAGATCATCGCGCGGCGCGCGGCCTTCGAGCTGCCGGTGAACGGCATCGTCAATCTCGGCATCGGCATGCCCGAGGGGGTGTCGGCGGTCGCCGCGGAGGAGGGGCTCCTCGATCACCTGACGCTGACCGCGGAGCCCGGCGTCGTCGGCGGCCAGCCGGCCTCGGGGCTCGATTTCGGTGCGGCGGTCAACACCGACGCGGTCATCGCGCAGAACCAGCAGTTCGACTTCTACGACGGCGGCGGGCTGGACATGGCCTGTCTCGGCATGGCCCAGGCCGACCGCGCGGGCAACGTCAACGTCTCGCGCTTCGGGCCGCGGCTGGCGGGCGCCGGCGGCTTCATCAACATCAGCCAGAACGCGCGTTCGGTCGTGTTCGCCGGCACCTTCACGGCCGGAGGGCTCGAGATCGCGGTCGCGGACGGGCAGGTGCGGATCCTCCACGAAGGCCGCGCGCGGAAGTTTCACGAGCAGGTCGAGCAGATCACCTTCGCCGGGCTGCGCGCCCTCGATCGCGGGCAGAAGGTCCACTACGTCACCGAGCGCTGCGTCTTCGAGCTCTGCGTGGACGGCCTGATGCTGACCGAGATCGCGCCGGGGATCGATCTCGAGCGCGACGTGCTGGCCCGCATGGCCTTCCGCCCGCAGATCGGCGAGCTGCGGGAGATGGACGCGCGGATCTTTGCCGAGGCGCCGATGGAACTGCGGGTCGAGCTGCTGCGTCTCGACCTCGCCGAGCGGATCGCGCTCGACCCCGACGGCCGCCGCCTCTTCATCAATTTCGAGAAGCTGCGCGTGCGCAGCCCCGACGACGTCGAGGCGATCCGCCGGCGCGTGGAGGAGCTCTGCGCGCCGCTCGGACACCGCGTCGACGTCATCGTCAACTACGACGGCGCGCGGATCGACGAGGAAGTGGAGACGGCCTATGCCCGGATGGTCGCCGATCTCGAGGACCGGTTCTACGCGCGCGTCAGCCGCTATTCGGGCTCGGCCTTCATGCGGATGAAGCTCGGGCGGACGCTCGCGCGCCACGCGCCGCCGCACATCTTCGAGACCGCCGAGGAGGCCCGCGCCTATCTCGAGCAGTCCGGCGAGCGGGCCCGTCATGGCTGAGATCTGGATGCTCAACGGGCCCAACCTCAACCTCCTCGGCACCCGCGAGCCGGGGATCTACGGCCGCGCGACGCTCGCCGAGATCGAGGCGGAGGCGCGCGACCGGGCGATCGCGCTCGGCCACCGGCTCGAGTTCCGCCAGTCCAACCACGAGGGCGTGCTGGTCGACTGGATCCAGGAGGCGCGCGGGCGGGCGGACGCGCTGGTCGTCAACGCGGGGGCCTACACGCACACCTCGCTCGCGATCCTCGACGCGCTGCGCGCCTTCGAGGGGCCGGTGATCGAGCTGCACCTGTCGAACCCCGCCGCGCGCGAGCCGTTCCGCCACCGCTCCTACGTGGCGCTCGCGGCCACCGGCGTGATCGCGGGGCTCGGGCCCGCCGGCTATGCGCTCGCCGTCGAGGCCGCCGCCGCGCTGATCGCCGCTCAGGCGGGCGGGGCCTGACGGCGGAAGGCGCAGGTCGCACGGGGGCCCTCGGGCGGCGCGGCGCAGAGCGCCTCGGCGGCCAGGAGCGCGTCGATCACCCGCACCACATAGTCCCGCGTCTCGGCATAGGGCGGCACCCCGCCATGGCGCGCGACCGCCCCCTCGCCGGCGTTGTAGCCCGCGAGCGCGAGCACGACGTCGCCGCGGAAACGCTCGAGCAGGAAGTCGAGATAGGCCGCCCCTCCGGTGAGGTTCTGCGCCGCGTCGTAGGCGTCGGCCACGCCGAAGCGGCGCGCGGTGGCCGGGATCAGCTGCATCAGCCCCATCGCGCCCTTGGGCGAGCGGGCGCGCGGCTCGCCGTTCGACTCGACGGTGATCATCGCGAGCATGAGCGCCTCGGAGAGCCGGTGGCGCCGCGCCGCCTCGCGCACCAGCGCCTGCCAGCGGTCGGCCACGCGGGCGATCCGGGCCTCGCTGTAGATCGGCCCCGAGGCGCCGCGCCGGTCGCGCACGAGCGCGCGGGCCTCGGCGAAGCGCGCGGCGTCCGGCGCGCCGCGCGGATCCATCGCGGCCCAGAACCAGGCGTGGTCCTGCCGGGCCGGCGGGCGGGGGGCGTCGCGCTGGCGCCGGTGGAGCGGCGCGAAGCGCTTCTGGCCGTGCGCGGGGGGTCGGATCAGCCGCAGCGCCGAGCGGTCGCCGGCGCGGACCCCGTTCTTGAGCACCGTCCCGGCGGACGATTCGACGGTTGATTCGCAAAACGCGATGCAAATTGCACCGATTATGACGAGACAGTTCCGGATCTTGCCACAGTCTTGCCGCATTCCTTCCACCCGCTGTCCACACTCGCGTTTTTCGGCGCCAACATTTGACCAAACTCGCAAACTGCCAAGACAAAAATGCTGACTCGGCCCCGGTTTTTTCCATTAACGCTTTGGGGGGCCGCCCCGGCGGTGGTACACAACCTCAGGAGCAAGGACGGACGGGAGACCGCCTCGCCCAGCCCGCATCAGGGGGTACGATGCGGGCGCACACTTGAAGGTGTAACCGACGACATGGCCATCTGGAGGGTACAAATGACCATCATCAACCAGTTCATCCGCGACGAAGCCGGCGCCGTCACCATCGACTGGGTCGCGCTCACTGCGGGCATCCTGCTTCTCGGCATCGCCACCGTCTACTTCCTCTTCAGCGAGGGTGTGAGCGGTGCGGTCAACGCGATCAACCAGGAGCTCTCGGACGCCGTGACCGGCGGCAACATCAACACCACCGGCACCGGCCCGTTCTTCACCGGCCCGTGATACACGTGCTGGCGGCCGCGGCCGCTTCGCGACACGACGGATGGGGGCCGCTCGGCCCCCATTTCCTTTTCCGGGCGCCGTCACGCTTTGTTAGCCCGCACCAAGCAGCATGACCCCGCGATCCCGGAAGCACAGGGGGGCGGGGCATGCGGCGGATCCGGCGGTTTTGGAGGGCGCGCGACGGCGCGGTCACGGCCGAGTGGGTGGCGGTCACCTTCGCGCTGCTGGCCGGCGCGGCCTTCGTGGTCTACGAGCTGAGCGCGGGCGGGCTCAACCCGGTGCGCGAGGAGCTCAACAGCGATCTCGACCGGGTGCGCATCACGCCGGACGACTGACACCGCGGTGCGCATCGGCTTGAAGTAAAGGTCAAGTTCCGGCATACCGGCGGTACACGGCAGGGTTGTCTGCTTGCAGGGGGCGCCCACCCGAACGGTCGGGCCCGTCGCCCTGCCAGGAAACGGACGGGAACATGAAGATCATCGCCATCCTCGTTCTGATGTTCGGCGTGGTGCTCGCGGGCGGCGCCATCTACTTCGCGTCGAACTATTTCGAGGCCTTCGAGGCGCGCATGCGGGCGCAGAAGCCGGAGGGGCCCGAGACCGTCAACGTGATCGTGGCCAAGACGGCGCTGCCCTACGGCACCGTGATCAAGCCGAACGAGCATCTGCGCTGGGCCGAGTGGCCGGCCGACTCGCTCCCCGAGGGCGTGTTCACCGACGCCGAGGCGCTGCTCGGCGAGCGCGACTCGAAGGAGGACAACAGCCGTCTCGTGCTGCGCCAGATCGAGGCGGGCGAGCCGATTCTCGCGAGCAAGGTGAGCGGCTTCGGCGCGCGCACCCGGATGGCGCTCCAGCTGCAGGAGGGGCGGCGCGCCTTCACCATCCGGACCGACGCGGTCGCCGGCGTCGCCGGGTTCGTCTCGCCGGGAGACCGTGTGGATGTGCTGCTGATCCGCAACACCCGCGACGGGCTCGAGAGCACCGTGATCCTGCAGAACATCCTGGTGATCGCGACAGACCACGACACCAACCAGGAGAAGAACAACCCCCGCGTCGCCAACACGGTGACGATGGACGTCTCGCAGACCGACGCCCAGAAGCTCCATCTCGCCCAGCAGCTCGGGCGGCTCACGCTCACGCTCCGCGGCATGAGCGAGCATGTGGCGCAGGAGGAGCGGCCCGAGGCGGTCGACGTCAAGGACCTGCTCGGCATCGAGGAGGCCGTGCCGGAGGCGGCGCCGGAGCGCCAGTCGACCACCGTGATCATCCGGCGCGGCGGCGCCGTGGCCGACCGCCTCGAATTCGTCGAGGACTGAGACCGGCGCCGCGGGCGCGCCCGGCGGCTGAGGTCGGGCGCGAGGTCTCGCCGTTAACCGCTTGAGTATCGTCGCGTTTTATTGTTTACTCTGCCTCCGGTAGAGCGGGGCGCTGCGGCGTTCGAACCATAATGATGTTAAGAGGGACCTTAGGAATGAGACTCGGGATCACGCGAGCGGCCTGTCTCGGCCTGCTGGCCGTCGTTCTGACGGGCGTGGTCGGGGCCAACGCGCAGAGCGTGCTGCAGGTGCAGCGTGGCCTCGCCTCCAACGACCTCGTCGTGCTCATCAACCGCGCCGTCGTGGTCGAGAGCGTTCAGCCCTTCACCGAGCTTTCGGTGGCCCAGCCCAGCATCGCGGACGTGCAGCCGCTGTCGGACCGGTCGATCTACGTGCTCGGCCGGTCGCGCGGCAAGACAACGCTCACGCTGCTCGGCGAGGGCGGGCGGCTGATCTCCAACGTCACCATCGTGGTGCAGCCGGACCTCGCCGAACTGAAGGAGCGGCTGCGCACCATCCTGCCCGGCGAGGACATCGAGGTGCGCGCCGCCGCGGGCGGCATCGTCATGTCGGGCGTCGTGTCGGGCAAGGCCAAGATCGACCGCGCGCTCCAGCTCGCCCGCGCCTATGCCGGCGAGGGCGTGACCAACATGATGAGCGTGGGCGGCACGCAGCAGGTGGCGCTCAAGGTCCGTGTGGCCGAGATGTCGCGCAACGCGGCCAAGGACATCGGCATCTCGCTCGCGGGGTCGGTGACCGGCCAGCGCGTCGCGTCGGACAACATCACGGGCGACGCCCTCGACTTCACCGCGCCGCTCTCCACCCCGTCGGGCGGCGCCTTCGAGGGCACGGGCGGCAGCCTCGCCGGTCTCACGCGCAATTTCGGCACCGCGTTCGGCGCCTTCGGCGCGATCTTCGCGATCGCCGACAACGCGATCCTCGACATCGAGATCGACGCGCTCGAATCGAAGGGCTTCGCGCGGCTCCTCGCCGAGCCGACGATCGTCGCGCTCTCCGGCCAGCGGGCGGATTTCCTCGCCGGCGGCGAGGTCCCGATCCCGGCCGTCGATGCCGAGGGAAATGTCGAGGTCGGCTTCCGTCCGGTCGGCGTCAACGTCATCTTCACGCCCACCGTGCTCGACGACAACCTGATCAACCTCGCGGTCTCCGCCGAGGTCTCGAGCGTCGACGAGTCGCTCTCCAGCACCTCGGGCGGCATCGACATCGTCGGCTTCCAGGTCCGCCGCGCGACCACCACCATCGAGCTGCGCGACGGGCAGAGCTTCGCGATCGCCGGTCTCTTCGAGGAGGATTTCGGCGACGCGGTCGAGCAGGTGCCCTTCCTCGGCGACATCCCGATCCTCGGCACGCTGTTCCGCTCGGCCAACTTCCAGCGCGGCGAGAGCGAGCTCGTGATCATGGTGTCGGCCAATCTCGTGACGCCGGTGGACAGCGCCGACGACATCTCGCTGCCGACGGACCGGATCGGGATCCCCACCGAGTTCGAGCTGTTCCTGCTCGGGAACGTCGTGCCGGGCGAGGGGGCGAACATCCTCACCACCCAGGGCATCGACGGCGATTTCGGCTATATCGTGGAGTGACAGGCGCATGAACCGCATCCTTCTCTGCATGGCCGTCCTCGGCGGCGGTCTCCTCCTCGGCGCCTGCGCCCGCCCGGCGGGCGGCGGCGACCGGGTCAGCGAATTCGGCGTCTCGCCGGAGCTCAATCTCAGCCGGCAGATCGCCTACAAGACGCCGGACGACTTCCTCACCGATCTCGGCCGCGTCTTCGCCGCCGAGACCCAGGACACCGTGACCTTCGCCTTCAACAGCGCCCGTCTCGACGCGACCGCGCGGCGCGCCCTCGACGGGCAGGCGCGGTGGCTGCGCGAGAACCCCGAGGTGCGCATGACGATCGAGGGGCACACCGACGCAGTCGGCGGCGAGGCCTACAACCAGCGGCTCGGCCTGCGGCGGGCGCGGGCGGCGCTCGAGTATCTCGTCCGTCGCGGCGTCTCGCGCTCGCGCCTCGACGCGGTCGAGAGCTTCGGCGAGACGCAGCTCGTCGTCGAGACCGAGGACCGCGAGCGGCGCAACCGCCGGGCGGTGACGCGCGTCGCCGGCTTCGTGCGCAACTTCGTGGGCGACGGGATGAACGGCGAGCTCGCGGCGCTCCTCTACAATCGCTACAAGGGTCGGGGTTCGGCCGGCGTCGGCGAGGCGGACGCCAGCGATGTCGGCGGCTGAGCCGCGCCGGGCGTCGCCTCTGCGGCGCGGCGTCGCGGGCCGGGCGCGAATGTGGCCGCCGACGCCGTGATCCGTAACGCTTCATCGACCCTTTCCGCCGAGGGTGGCGGCGTGGCGGCCTGCCGCGTCGCGCCCCGCCCCCCGGCCGCGCGGCCGGCGGGCGCCGAGCGCGCCGCCGCACGCCGCGTCGGCCGATTCGGGAGGGGTGAATGCAGGAGATTGACCGAAATCGCCGCGGGGCGGGCGCCGCGGCCGTCGCGCGCGCGGCTCCGGGCGGCTTCCTCGCCGACGAGCGTGGCGCCATCACGACCGACATGGTGGTGATCTTCCTGCCGGTGATCGTCCTCGTTCTCACGGTCTTCGAGATCGGGATCTCCTTCTATCTCCTGCTGTCCGCGCAGAAGGCGGCGCAGATGGGCGTTCGCTTCATCGCCGCGGAGGATCCGCTCCATGCGGGCGTGCCGCGGCAGAACCGGCTCGACCCCGCCTGGGGGCAGATCGGCGACAGCTGTCACCGGCCCGGGCGGCCGAGCGCCTGCGTCGCGCCCGCGCCGCCCGACACGATCCGCGACGCCGCCGGCGCGCCGATCGCCGAGGGCTGGCTCTGCGACGGGGCGGATCTCGACACCGGGCTCTGCGACGAAACCGCCTTCGAGGGCCTCGTGCGGGAAATGCAAATCGTGTATCCGGGTTTGAACCGGGAGGAGGTCCGCGCATACTATGTCTACGAGGAGTTGGGGTATGCTGGCGGTCCGTTTCAGCCTAGGGTTGCGGTGACCATCGCGGCGCGCGAGTCCCCGATCCAGATCCTCAGCCTCGCCGACCTGGTCTGGGGGGCGTCGGACTCGGGGCCGAGCGCGGGCCTCGCGGAGCCGGGCGCGGGCGAGCGGATCCGGCTGCGTGAGGTGACGGCCAGCGTGTTCGGCGCGGATTTGAACTCAACGAATGCGAGTGAGTGAGACAGAATGGCGTTATCGATCCGACGCGACAGCTCGATGAATTCGGCGCCGGAGGCGCTGGTCTTCGCGGACGGGTTCCCGGAGATCGATGCGCTTGCCGAGCAGCTCGACCACGAGTTCGGCGTCGACCAATGGATCGAGGTCAACAACGCGCAGGCCGAGCAGGCGCTGGCCCAGCTCGGCGGCAACACCTCCTTCGCCATCATCACCGCGTCGGACGACAACCCGGAGGCGATCGCGCGCACCGGGCTGCTGATCCGCCAGTCGCGCGACGCCGGGCTTCTCGTGCTCCTCGTGGTGGGCGAGGTCTCGTCGCGCACGATGCACCAGCTGCTCAAGGAGGGGGTCGCGGATTTCGCGCCCTATCCCGAGCCCGACGGCGCGCTCTCCGAGGCGATCGACCGGCTGCGCTACGTGCGCGCCTCGGGCAACACGGCCGGCATCGGCCCCGTCGGCTCGGCGCCGGTGCGCCGCGGCAAGGTGATCACCGTCTACGGCGTGGCGGGCGGCGTGGGCGCCAGCACCGTGGCCGTCAACCTCGCCTGGGAGCTCACGGGCCTCGTGCGCAAGCTCGGCCGCAAGGTGGCGCTGCTCGACTTCAACTTCCAGTACGGCTCGGTCGCCACCTTCCTCGACGTGCCGCGGCGCGAGGCGGTCTACGAGCTCGTCTCCGAGGCGTCGAGCTTCGACCAGACCGGCCTCACCCAGGCGCTCTCCACCTATCAGGACAAGCTCTGGGTGCTGACCGCGCCGCGCGACGCGCTGCCGCTCGACATCGTCACGCCGAGCGACGTCAAGGCGATCATCAACCTCGCCCGCGAGGGGTTCGACTACGTTGTGATCGATATGCCGCAGGCGCTGATGAACTGGTCCGAGCCGGTCTACAGCATGTCGGACGAATTCATCGCCGTGATGGAAATCGACATGCGGTCCGCGCAGAACATGTTCCGCTTTCTCAGGACGTTGAAGGCCGAGAACATGGCGCTCGACAAGCTCGTCTTCGTGCTCAACCGCTCGCCCGGAATGACCGATCTGAGCGGGAAAGCTCGCGTAAAACGGGTGGCCGAAAGCCTCGGCATCACGTATTCACATTATTTGCCGGACGGGGGAAAGGCGGTGGTGAACGCGTGCGACCAGGGGATTCCCCTGGGTGAGGTCGCGAAGTCCAATCCCGTGCGGAAGGAGGTCTTCCGGATCGCGCAGCGGATCGCGTCCGAAGACGTCAAGAGCGTCGCCAAGGCGGGCTGAGCCGGCGGCGTCGAGGGAGCGGGGTCGCCATGTTTCGACGGATCAGGACCGACAAGGACGAGAAGCCCGACAGCGCGCGCACGGCGATCATGCGCCGGCCCGAGCGCCCGCGGGCGGAGGAGGCGCGCCCGGAGCAGCAGGGCAAGCGGATGGGCGTCGAGATGCCGCTCGGGGCGGAGCGCGGCAACGGCGCCGGCACCGACCTGGCCGAGGCGCCGCCGAGCCGGCTGCCGCGCCAGCTCCAGACGGTCGCCGCGCCCGAGATCGACGACGCCGAGAGCAAGCGCCGCCGGCGCATGCTGACGATGCGGGTCGAACTCCACGGCAAGCTGCTCGACGTCCTCAACCTCGCCGCGATCGAGAAGGTCTCCGCCGCCGAGCTGCGCGCGGAGATCGCCGAGATCGCCCGCGAGCACCTGGTCGACAGCGATCTCGTTCTCAACAAGAAGGAGTTCGAGGGCCTCGTCGAGGACCTCGTGCACGAGACCGTCGGCCTCGGCCCGCTCGAGGTGCTGCTGCAGGACGACGCGGTGACCGATATCCTCGTCAACACCTACGAGCAGTGCTACGCGGAGCGGAACGGCAAGCTCGTGAAGACGGACGTCCAGTTCAAGGACAACCGTCACCTGATGCGGATCATCAACAAGATCGTCTCGGCGGTCGGCCGCCGCGTGGACGAGAGCCAGCCCTGGGTCGACGCCCGCCTCGCCGACGGCAGCCGCGTCAACGCGATCGTGCCGCCCTGCGCGGTCGACGGGCCGCTGCTCTCGATCCGCAAATTCTCCAAGAAGCCCTTCACGGTCGAGAAGCTGATCGAGTTCGGCGCCTTCTCCGAGGAGATGGCGCTCTTCCTCCACGCCTGCGTGCGCACGCGGCTCAACATCCTGGTCTCGGGCGGCACCGGCTCGGGCAAGACCACCACGCTCAACGCGCTCTCCTCCTTCATCTCCAACGACGAGCGCATCCTGACGATCGAGGACACCGCCGAGCTGCAGCTGCAGCAGGACCATGTCGGCCGGCTCGAGAGCCGCCCGCCCAACATCGAGGGCACCGGCGCCGTCACCCAGCGCGACCTCCTGCGCAACGCGCTGCGGATGCGGCCCGACCGCATCATCGTCGGCGAGACCCGCGGCGAGGAGGTGATCGACATGCTCCAGGCCA
>CAZWDE010000071.1:0-12371 GCA_964632555.1 uncultured Limibaculum sp. | reverse complement strand
CAGCTGATCGATATGGTTCAGGAGGGCGAGGGCGTCCGGGTGTTTATCGGGTCGGAGAACAAACTGTTCTCGATGTCCGGCTCGGCGTTGGTGATCTCGCCCTACAGGGACACGAGCCGGCGCGTGATCGGGGCGATCGGGGTGATCGGCCCGACGCGGCTCAACTATGGCCGCATCGTGCCGATCGTGGACTACACCGCGCGGCTGGTCGGGCGCATGGTCGCCGACGGCACGGCGCACGGACGGAACAGGAAAGGTACGTGATGGCGAAGCAACCGGAGAAGGCCGTCGATCCGACCGACACGGAGCGCGCCGCCGGCAGCGAGACGCAGCCCGAGGGCGCCGGCCAGCCGGCCGAGGCGTCCGGCCCGAGCTCCAGCGGAACACCGTCGGAAGAGGGGCCCGCGCCCGGCGAGACCGCGCCCGAGAGCGCCGCGGGCACCGGCCCGGCGGGGCTGTCGGCCGAGGAGCTGATCCCCGGCCTCGGCGACGCGGTGGCGGCCGAGGAGGTCGCGCGGCTCCGCGAACAGGTCGCGAGCCTCGAGGCCGAGCGCGACGACCTGCGCGACCGCCTGATGCGCGCGCTGGCCGAGACCGAGAACGTGCGCCGCCGGGCCGAGCGCGACCGCAAGGACGCCGAGACCTATGGCGGCACCAAGCTGGCGCGCGACCTGCTGACCGTGCACGACAATCTCGAGCGGGCGATGGCCGCCGCCGACGACCGGCTGAAGACCGAGCATGCGAGCTTTTTCGAGGGCGTCGAGCTCACCGCGCGCGAGCTGCTCAACGCCTTCGCCAAGCACCGCATCGAGCCGGTGCGTCCGGAGAAGGGCGAGCGGTTCGACCCCAACCGTCACCAGGCGATGTTCGAGGCGCCGGTTCCCGGGGCCGAGCCCAAGACGATCATCGAGGTGATGCAGCCCGGCTTCGTGATCGCCGACCGGCTGCTGCGCCCCGCCCTCGTCGGCGTCGCCAAGGCGGCGCCCCCCGCGGCGCCGGAGCCCGGGCCCGCCCCCGAGCCCGAAAGCGCCCCCGAGAGCGGGGGCGAGACCGCGCCCGGCAGCGGCGAGGACAGCCCGGCGGGCGGCCCCTCCTCCTGACGCCGAGGCTTGCGGGCGCGCGCGAATTGGGTCAGCCTCCCTCGGCGGCCGACCGGAGGAGGCGATGAGCGCACAGGGCGAGGTGCACTGGACCGAGCTGATGACCCGGCAGCCGGACCGCGCCCGGTCGTTCTTCGCCGGCGTGCTCGGCTGGACGGTCGAGGCCATGCCCATGCCCGACGGTCCCGACTATCTCGTCTGCATGGCCGGCGGCAAACCGGTCGCCGGGATCCTCGACATTTCGCGGCCGCAGTTCGAGGGCGTGCCGGACAGCTGGATGAGCTACATCCGCGTGGACGACCTCGACGCCGCCTGCGCCCGCGTGGAGGCCGAGGGCGGCACGGTGCGCCGGCCGCCCTTCGAGGTGGCGGGGGTCGGCCGGATCGCGGTCATCGCCGACCCGACGGGCGTGGCGGTCGGCTTCATCCACCCCGCCGCGCCCGCCGGCTGACACGGCTCAGAGATTGTCGAGCAGCCAGTCCTGCACGAAGTAGTAGTCGTTCGAGCTGTCGAAGTTGACCGTGTAGCGGATCGCGCCCTCGGTCATCTCGATCGTGCGCTCCTCGCCGCGCGCGCAGGTCACGCTCGCGATCTGGCTCGACACCGCCTCCTTGCCGAGGCCGCCGTCGTCGGCGGTGCAGAAGGCGCGCATCACCGTCAGCGGATGCTCGCAGTAGCCGGGGATCGAGACGTTGCGGGTGAAGTCGTCGGCCGGGAAGGTGTCCCAGTCGAAGCTCGCCGTGATCTCGGTCCCGCAGGCCTCGTTGGTGCTGGACAGCGTCTCGGCATAGGCGGTCTCGGCCTCGGACTGGGCGCGCTTGACGCGCAGCGACTGGGCGTCGGCGGGCAGGGCGGCGGCCGCGAGGGCGACCGCGGTGAGGGCAAGCAGGCAGCGCATGGATCGGTCTCCGGAATGGACGGCATGAACGGGAGGACGGATAGCACGCGCGCCGCGGATTCGCACCGGCTCCGCGCGCGTGTCGCGCACACCTGACACCCGGGCGTCAGGCACGCTTGACACAGGTCAAGGCGCGGGCGGCGGCCCCGGCGGAGGCTTCCACAAAACCGGGGAGGCCCCATGCGCATCGTCCTGATCCATCCGAACTATCACTCCGGCGGCGCCGAGATCGCGGGCAACTGGCCGCCCGCCTGGGTCGCCTATCTCGCCGGCGCGCTGAAGAAGATCGGCTACACCGACGTCCGGTTCATCGACGCGATGACCAACGACCTCTCCGACGAGCAGCTCCGCGCCGAGCTGGCGCGCGAGCGGCCCGACATCGTGGGCGCCACGGCCATCACCCCGTCGATCTACAAGGCCGAGCGCGCGCTCGAGATCGCCAAGGCGGTGCACCCCGAGGCGGTGACCGTGCTCGGCGGCGTGCACGCGACCTTCATGTACAAGCAGGTGCTCTCCGAGGCGCCCTGGATCGACGCGATCGTGCGCGGCGAGGGCGAGGAGATCTTCCAGGAGTTCGTCCGCGCGGTCGACGAGGGGCGCTGGCCGGCCGAGCGGCGCCGGATCAAGGGCCTCGCCTTCCGCGACGGGGGCGAGATCGTGGCGACGCAGGCGGCCTCGACGGTGAAGGACCTCGACGGGCTCGAGCCCGACTGGTCGCTGCTCCAATGGGAGAAGTACACCTACATCCCGCTCGGCGTGCGCGTCGCGATCCCCAACATGGCGCGCGGCTGCCCGTTCACCTGTTCGTTCTGCTCGCAGTGGAAGTTCTGGCGCGACTACCGCGTGCGCGACCCCAAGGCGGTGGTCGACGAGATCGAGACGCTGGTCAACGAGCACGATGTCGGCTTCTTCATCCTCGCCGACGAGGAGCCCACCATCAACCGCAAGAAGTTCCTGCAGTTCTGCGACGAGCTGATCGCCCGCGGCCTGCCGGACAAGGTGAAATGGGGCATCAACACGCGCGTGACCGACATCATGCGCGACAGGGAGTATCTGGCCCATTACCGCAAGGCCGGGCTGGTCCACGTCTCGCTCGGCACCGAGGCGGCGGCGCAGCTCAAGCTCGACCTCTTCAACAAGGAGACCAAGGTCGAGCAGAACCGCGAGGCGATCCGGCTGTTGCGCGAGGCCGACATCTTCACCGAGGCGCAGTTCATCGTCGGCCTCGAGAACGAGACCAGGGAGACGCTCGAGGAGACCTACCGCTACGCGCGCGAGTGGAACCCCGACCTCGCCAACTGGTCGATGTACACGCCCTGGCCGTTCACGCCGCTGTTCCAGGAGCTGAAGGACAAGGTCGAGGTTTTCGACTTCGAGAAGTACAACTTCGTCACGCCGATCATGAAGCCCGAGGCGATGGACCGGGCGACGCTGCTCGACCGCGTGATGGCCAACTACCGCCGCTTCTACATGATCAAGGCGCTGTTCCACTATCCGTGGCGCGGCACCGGGTTCCGCCGGCGCTATCTGCTCGGCTGCCTCAAGGCGTTCCTCAAGGCGGGCTTCGCGCGGACCTTCTACGATCTCGGCAAGGTCGGGTACTGGGGGCCGCAATCGAAGGAGAGCGTCGACTTCCATTTCGACGAGAGCCGCCAGATCGCGCCCGCGCAGATGGCCGACTGGGAGGCGATGGCGGACCGCAAGCGCAAGGCGGCCGAGCGCAAGGCCGCGATCAAGGCGCAGGTCGCCGAGACCAAGGCGGCCGCGCGCGCCGAGGCCGTGATGGCCTGCGGCGGCGGCGACCGGCAGCTGGAGGACCGCCCGGTGCCGAACCTCAAGGGCGAGCACAAGATCTGGGCGAAATGCCCCGGCCGCGTGACCCCCGGCGCGGACGCCGACGCGGACCGGATCGCGGCGGAGTGAGGCCGTGCTCGACGCCCGCGCCTCCGCGACCGCCGCGCGCATCGGCCCCAACGCGGTGATCCAGACGGCCCGGGCGCTCCGGGCCGCGGGCGGCGACGCCTTCGCCCGCGTGGTGTTCCGCCGCGCGGCCGTCGAGCCCTGGCTCGAGGCGGAGCCGGTCGGGATGGTCGACGAACTGGCGGTCGCGCGGCTTCACCGTGCCGTGGCGGCCCTCGGCGCGCCGCGGGCCGAGGCGATCGCCCTCGACGCCGGGCGCCGCACCGCCGAGTACGTGCGGCGCAACCGGATCCCGTGGGCGGCGCGGCTCCTGCTTTCGTCGTTGCCCGCCGGCGCGGCGAGCCGGCTGCTCCTCGCCGCCATCGCCCGCAGCGCCTGGACCTTCGCGGGCTCGGGCGCGGTGCGCGTGACGCCGGGCGACCCGGCCGTGATCGAGATCGCGGGCAACCCGATCGCGACGCCGGGCTGCCCATGGCACCGCGCCGTCTTCGAGGGGCTCTTCCGCGCCCTCGTCACACCGGCCGCCCGCGTCGCCGAGACCGCCTGCACCGCGCGCGGCGCCCCGGCCTGCCGCTTCGAGATCGCCCTCAGCGGTCGCGCGCCGGGCTGAACACCCCGTCCGGCAGGCGCACGAGGCCCGTGCCGTCGACCGCGCGCGCGACCCAGCCCTCGGCCGGGCGCTGCGGCAGGCCGATGAGCGCCGCGCGGTGGGCGCGGCAGGCCGGCGCGTCGGAGGGACACTGGATCACCTCGGCGCCGAGCACGAGGCTCAGCCGGTCGGCCAGCGCGCCGAACTCGGTGAGCACGCGCGAGCCCTCCACCGCGTCGGGCGAGCCGGCGACGACGATCCGCGCCGGCACCCCCTCGGGCCCGAAGCCCGCGCGGATGTCCTCGGCGAGCGCGCGCGAGGCCGCCTGGAAGCGTCCGCGAAGCCCGTAGTCGTCGTAGAGATGCGCGCCGCCGAGGGCGCCCGCCGTGCCGATCAGGATGGCGAAGGAGGCCGCCGCCGGCCCGTCGGGCGCGGCCCGGGCGGCCCAGGCGAGCAGGCAGACCAGGAACACCCAGACGAACAGCAGCTCGCGCAGCAGCGGCGGCTCGCCGGTCAGCAGCGTCTTGCCGATCACCACCGCCATCCCGAGGCCGAGCCCGCCGAAGATCCGGTCGGCCTGGCGCGGCTCGAGCAGGAACAGCAGCCCGAGCGCCGCGACGATCGGCACCACGCCCGCGACGGGCACCGGCCCGAGGAACATGGGCGCGGCGTCGAGCAGCAGCCGCTCCAGCACGCCCAGCCGGTCGACGATCGGCGGCAGCTCGCCGCCCTCGGGCCGGGCGAGCCCGAAGACGCCGTGCTGCGCCCGGTTCAGCGCGAAGACGGCGAGCGCCCCGAGGGCGACGCCGAGCACGAAGAGCACCACCGAGCGGGTCAGGCTCGCGCGGTCGCGCGCCTCGCGCGGCGCGGCGAGAAGCACCGCGAGGATCGTGAGCGCGGCCAGCCCCTCGGTCATCAGCCCGAGCGGCACGAAGACGAGCAGCAGCGTCTCGGCCAGACGGCGCGGCGCGATCAGGACGATCCCGGCATAGAGGGTCACGAGCGCCGTCGCGGGCAGCATGGCCGGCGCGTGATGGGCGAGCTCGGCGACCGGCGGGCCGAGGGCGAGCGCCGCCGCCGTGAGCGCCGCGCGCACCGGCGTGCGGTCGCCGCGGAAGATCCCGCAGGCGACGAAGGCCGAGGCGAGCGACCAGAGCAGCACGAACAGGCCGCCGAGGATCGCACCCGCGGCGCGCAGGTCGAGGAGGCTCCAGGCCCAGGTCAGCCAGTGCCCGCTGGCCAGCGCCGCCGCCCGCAGGCTCTCCGACTCGCCGAGCAGGACCGGATAGCTCGCGGCGCCCACGAAGGGGTCGACGAAGAGCCGCGGCGAGACGAGGAACACCACCGCGAGCGGGGCGAGGATCGCGGGCGTCAGGATGCGCGGGTCGAACGGGCGGCGGCGCGGTGCCGTCTCCCCCGAGCCGCCGTTGGCGGGCGCGTGGGCCCGCATGCCGGATGCCATCTCCGTCACCATCGAAATCCTGTCAGACGCCACGCAACTCTCCCACGCCTCCCGGGACGGCCCAGGGAGACCGCCCGCCGCCGTCGCCGACCCGCCGACGGACGGAGCGATGGGATGGCCCGCGAATGTGTCAGCGGCATGGCAGGCGGTGGCCCGCGGCGGCTCAGGCCCCGCCCCCGGTCTCCGGCTCGGCCTCGGCCCGCTCGTGCCGGCGCGGGCGGACGAGCGCGAGGCCCGCGAAGATCAGCAGCAGCGCGCCCCACACCCAGAGCGAGTGCCGCTCGCCCAGCACGATCATGCCCCAGGCGACGCCCGAGGCGGTGACGACGTAGCCGACCTGGCTCGCGAAGACGGGCCCCGCATGGCCGATCAGCCAGACCAGCCCGAAATAGCTCAGCACGTGCAGCACCGAGGAGGCGGCGAGGGCGGCCTCGGGGCGGCCGAGCGCGCCGGCGCCGTCACCGGCGAGGCCGAGCGCCAGCCCGCCCTCGGCGATCGCGGCCGGCAACAGCATCGCCGCCGCCGCCCAGGTCAGCCCGCACATCACCTGGAGCGGCTGCAGGTCGGCCGGCTTGGCCTGCGAGATGTAGACGTTCTCCGAGGCGTAGGAGAGCGCGATCAGCACCGGCAGCACGAGCCACGCCGCCTGCCCGGGCTCGGGCAGCCCCGCCTCGGGCAGGGCGATCATCAGCACGGCGACGAGGCCGAGCGCGAGCCCCGCCGCGCGGCGCGCGCGGAACCGCTCCTCGCCGACGAGGACGGAGAGCAGGAACGTTCCCATCGGCACGGTGGAGAGCAGCAGCGTCTGCACGCCGACCGGCAGGTGCCGGATCGAGACATAGCCGAGCGTGTGCGGCAGCGCCGTGCCGATCAGCCCGCAGACGGCGTAGAACACGAGGTGCCGGCGCGACAGCGGCAGCGCGAGGCCCGCGAGCCGGAGCCCCGCGGTGAAGAGGACGACGCCGATCGCCGTCTGCCAGAAGGCGAGCGCGAGGGAGCCGTGGCCGGTCTCGGTCGCGAGCTTGCCGAGAAGCCCGGTCGCCCCCCAGCCGAGGCCGACGGCGGCGAGCACGGCCCAGGCGAGGGAGGCCCGGGTGTCGGCGGGGCGGAGGGCGTCGGTCATCGGGTCTCCCGGTCGGCCGCGCGCGGCGGCCTCCGGCGAGCTACCCCGCCGTCGCGCGGGGTCAAGCGCGCGCCGCGCCTCAGCCGGGCATGCGGGTCTCGGCGAGGCGCACCCAGTAGGAGGTGCCGAAGGGGATCGCCTCGTCGTTGAAGTCGTAGTCCGGGTGGTGCACGCCCGCGGTGTCGCCGTTGCCGACCCAGATCATCGCGCCCGGCCGCTTCTGCAGCATGAAGGAGAAGTCCTCGCCGCCCATCACCGGGGGCACGGCGCGCTCGACCCGGCCCTCGCCGGCGACCTCCTCGGCGATGTCGGCGGCGAGCCCGGCCTCGCGCTCGCTGTTGACCGTGACCGGGTAGTCGCGGGTGTACTCGCAGACCGCCTTGGCGCCGAAGGCCGCCGCCATGTGCTCGACGAGGGTCGCGAGCCGCGCCTCGACGAGGTCGCGCACCGGCTCGGCGAGGGTGCGCGCGGTGCCGGTGAGGGTGACGCGCTGCGGGATCACGTTGTGCGACCACGGACCCGTGTCGATCGAGGTGACCGTGACCACCGCGTTCTCGACCGGATCGACGTTGCGCGCCACGATCGACTGCATCCCCTGCAGGATCTGGGCGGCGACGAGGTTCGTGTCGATGCACTGGTGCGGGCGCGCGGCGTGGCCGCCGAGCCCCTCGATGCGGATCTCGAACTGGTCGGCCGCGGCGAGCATCGGGCCCGGGCGGATCGCGAACTGTCCCACCGGCAGGCCCGGGAAGTTGTGCATGCCGTAGACCTCGTGGATGCCGAAGCGCTCCATCAGCCCGTCCTCGACCATCTCGCGCCCGCCGCCCCCGCCTTCCTCGGCGGGCTGGAAGATCACCACCGCCGTGCCGTCGAAGTTGCGTGTCTCGGCGAGGTGCTGCGCCGCGCCGAGCAGCATCGCCGTGTGCCCGTCATGGCCGCAGGCGTGCATCCGGCCGGACACGGTCGACTTGTGGGGGATGTCGCGCGCCTCGACGATCGGCAGCGCGTCCATGTCCGCCCGCATGCCGACGACCCGGCCCGAGCCGGTGGCGCGCCCGCGGATCACGCCGACGACGCCGGTGCGCCCGATCCCCTCGACCACCTCGTCGCAGCCGAAGGCGCGCAGCTTCTCCGCCACGAGCCCCGCGGTGCGGTGCACCTCGAAGCCGAGCTCGGGGTTGGCGTGGATGTCGCGGCGCCACGCGGTGATCTCGGGGGCGAGCTCGGCGATGCGGTTGATGACGGGCATGGGGTCTCCTTAGGGCGCGGTGGCGTCTCTCATGATCTCCTTTCGCATCGCACCTTCGGGACGACCGAGCAACACGTAGGCAGCAAACGCCCGGCGATCTCGCTCGCTCCACCCGTTAATGATCTGGATGATCTCTCGCGCGCCGGATATGTCGCGCGTCAGATTAGTTCTCGTGATCTCGGAGAACGGCTCGTAATCCGCGCGATCCCTCTTTGCTCGAAATCCGCTCAATTGTTCAGCAAAAACCTGAAAATCGACGCGAATACTTTGTTGAAATAGATCGCATTCCTTCAGAATTTTTTCCAATTTGCCGTGATCGAGACGTCGGTAAACATATCTCCAAGCGCTTAGGTCACAGTAATCTGGTTCAGCGCCTGCAAGCAAGTCGGCGCAGAGCCCTGCAATCTCGTGAAACACAGCATAGTAAACCGCGCTTTGCGCGCGACGAAAGCCGACATCACTGGCATTGTCGTCTTGAGCAATCCGTTCTGAAAAATCAAGGAGGTCAGAGGACCTCAGTCGCCTGATCGCCATATTCGCTCTGAAGGAAGTGATACAAGATTGGCTGCCCGACAGCGCCCTTCTCTCTCAGTGCGGGACGAATCTCGTTCAAGAGCTGCGATATCTCGCGGACAGACAGTCGGCCACACTCGTCTGCATAGATTGCATGGAGTATCACTAGCGGAGAGCCTTCTCGATCTTCGTCGAGTTTCCAGCGTAGGTTCACCAGCTGAACCTCATTAAGGCGGTCTCCGAGCGCCCGATCGACCAAGCCCTGCAACTCCTGCTGTGTGAGCATCACGCCCTCCAAGCTCCGCTGCTGGACACTACCAAAGATCTTGACTCGGGTGAATCTCTTAATTCCAGACGATTCTGGTCAGGCGGCGAGGCGGTGGATCAGGCGGGAGACGAAGGCGCGGCCCTCGGCGAGCTGGGCCTTCGAGATGAACTCGTCGGGCGCGTGGGCCTGCTCGATCGAGCCGGGCCCGCAGATCGCGGCCGAATAGCCCGCGTCCTGGAACTGCCCCGCCTCGGTCCCGAAGGCCACCACGTGCTCGCCGTTGTCGCCGGTGAGCGCGCGGGCGAGGCGCTCGGCGAGCGCCGTCTCCTCGGGCTCCTTGCGGCAGCCGGGCGTGAAGGAGCGACGCTCGACGGTGATCCCGGCCTCCGGGCGCACGGAGCGGATCTCGGCCTCGACCGCGCGGACGAAGGCCTCGTAGCGCGCGATCCAGTCCTCGGGGTCCTCCGCCGGCATCGTGCGGATGTCGAGCGAGAACCAGCAGTCCTTGGCGGTGATGTTGTGCGCCGTGCCGCCCTCGATCCGGCCGACATGGAGCGTCGTGTAGGGCGGCTCGAAGAGCGCGGCCACCGGATCGGCCGGGTCGACCGCGGCGCGGTTCTCGGCCATCCGCTCGGCCGCCCAGCCGACGAGGCGGGCCGCGGTCATCACCGCCGACACCCCGGTGTGGACGAGCGAGGAATGCACCTCGACGCCGCGGACATGGGTGCGGAGCCCGATCACGCCCTTGTGCCGGCTCACCACGCGCATCGACGTCGGCTCGCCGACGATCACGGCCGCCGCCGGCGCGAGGCGCGCGCGCATCTCCGCGATCATCGAGGGCGCGCCGAGGCAGCCCACCTCCTCGTCGTAGGAGAGCGCGATCTGGATCGGGCGGGCGAGCGGCGCGCCGAGCATCTCGGGCACGGCGGCGAGCACGCAGGCGGCGAAGCCCTTCATGTCGGCGGTGCCGCGGCCATAGAGCCGGCCCTCGCGCTCGGTCAGGCGGAACGGGTCCGTCGTCCAGGGCTGGCCGTCGACCGGCACCACGTCGGTGTGCGCCGAGAGGATCACGCCGCCCGGCGCGTCCGGCCCGATCTGGGCGTAGAGATTGGCCTTGGTCCCGTCGTCGTTCGGCACCCGGCGCGCCGCGATGCCGTGCCCGGCGAGGTATTCCTCGACATAGTCGATCAGGGCGAGGTTGCTGTCGCGCGAGACGGTCGGGAAGGCGACGAGCCGCGCGAGCATCTCTTCGGGCGTGGTGGGGGTCTCGGGCATGGCATGTCCTTCCGCTGGCCGCGCACAGCCTGAGGGCTGGCGGGCAAAGGTCAAGGGGCCCGCGACGGCAGGTGCCGGGATCGCCACGGCCGGAAGGGGGAGTTTGGTGCGGTCGAGAAGACTCGAACTTCCACGGGTTTTACCCCACAGCGACCTCAACGCTGCGCGTCTACCAGTTCCGCCACGACCGCACCGGGAACTGGCGCGCAGATAGCAAAGCGCTCGGGGATTGTGAAGCCCCCCGGCCGCTGCGCCGGGGCGATTTCGGTCGAGGTTGCCGCAGCTTCGGGGCAAGCGTATCTCACGACCATGGTCGAGTGGCGGATCACCGACGGGCTCACCCCCTATGCGGCGGCGCTGAGCGCGATGGAGGCGCGGGTCGCGGCGATCCGGGCCGGCGCGGCGGACGAGCTCGTCTGGCTGCTCGAGCACCCGCCGCTCTACACCGCCGGAACGGGCGCGCGGGCGGAGGACCTGCTCGACCCGCGCGTCCCGGTGCACCCGACCGGCCGCGGCGGGCAGTACACCTATCACGGCCCGGGCCAGCGCGTGGTCTACGTCATGCTCGACCTCGCCGCGCGCGGGCGCGACCTCCGCCGCTTCGTGCACGGGCTCGAACGCTGGGTGACCGCCGCGCTCGCCCGCTTCCAGCTCCGTGCCGTCACCCATCCGGACCGCGTCGGCGTCTGGGTTCCGCGCCCGGAGAAGCCGCCGCTGCCGGACGGCACGCCGCGCGAGGACAAGATCGCGGCGATCGGCATCCGGCTCCGGCGCTGGGTGAGCTTCCACGGCCTCGCGATCAACGTCGACCCCGATCTCTCCCAGTACGACGGCATCGTCCCCTGCGGGATCCGCGGGCACGGAGTGACGAGCCTCGTCGATCTCGGGCTTCCGGTGACGATGGCCGATCTCGATCTCGCCCTCGCCGAGAGTTTCGATGCCGCCCTTCCGCCGCCGGAGGCCGCCGCGCGACACGCTGAAGCGGTTGCCGACCCGGGCCGACGCACTTTCCTTCACCCGGGCGGGCAAATCCCCTAGGCTCCGCGCCGCGGCGCCAGCGCCCCGCGTCCAGAACCAAACGGAGACGTCCCATGAAAAACACGACCGTCACGGCAGCCGCCCTGGCCGCCCTCCTCCTGCCCGCCGGCCTCGCCCACGCGCAGGACGGCGACCCGAAGGCCGGCGAGCGGGTCTACCGCGCCTGCCGGGCCTGCCACGTCGTCGACAAGGAGCAGAACCGCGTCGGCCCCCATCTCGTCGGCCTGATCGGCCGCCCGGTCGCCTCGGTCGAGGGCTACAGCTACTCCGACGCCATGACGGCGTGGGGCGAGGGCAAGACGTGGGACGAGGAGCTGTTCCTCACCTACATCGAGCAGCCGCAGGACATCGTGAAGGGCACCAAGATGGCCTATCGCGGCGTCAAGGATGCCGGGGACCGGGCCGACCTCCTCGCCTATCTCAAGCAGGCCGGCGCCGGCTCCTGAGCCGCGCGACCGTTCCCGCCGAGCCGCAGGCCGGGGCCGCCTGAGCCCCGGCCTCTTCGTTTCCGGCGGCGCCCCCTGCGTCGATCCCGCGCTTGCCGGCATTTCACCCGCGCGTTAGGTGGTATCGCGATTGCGCACCGCGGCCCGGCGGTGCCCCGAAACCGATCCTGAGGGAGAGTGCAGATGGCCGACGCGGCGATCCACGCCACCGACCACGACGACAAGCGGGGCTTCTTCACCCGCTGGTTCTGCTCGACGAACCACAAGGACATCGGGGTCCTCTACATCGTGACCGCCGGCGTCGTCGGGCTGATCTCCGTCGCTTTCACCTGGTACATGCGCCTCGAGCTGATGGAGCCGGGCGTGCAGTACATGACGCTCGAGGACGGCTCGCCGAACGGGCATCTCTGGAACGTGCTGATCACCGGGCACGGCCTGACGATGATGTTCTTCGTCGTCATCCCGGCGTTGTTCGGCGGTTTCGGCAACT
>CAZWDE010000070.1:0-12419 GCA_964632555.1 uncultured Limibaculum sp. | reverse complement strand
GGCGCGCGCGGGCCGAAGGGCGTGCTTCTCGTCGGACCGCCGGGCACCGGCAAGACGCTGCTCGCCCGCGCGATCGCCGGCGAGGCGGGCGTGCCGTTCTTCACGATCTCGGGCTCGGACTTCGTCGAGATGTTCGTCGGCGTCGGCGCCTCACGCGTGCGCGACATGTTCGAGCAGGCGAAAAAGAACGCCCCCTGCATCGTCTTCATCGACGAGATCGACGCCGTCGGGCGCCACCGCGGCGCGGGCTATGGCGGCGGCAACGACGAGCGCGAGCAGACGCTCAACCAGCTCCTCGTCGAGATGGACGGCTTCGAGGCCAACGAGGGCGTGATCCTCATCGCCGCCACCAACCGGCCCGACGTGCTCGATCCCGCGCTGCTGCGCCCCGGCCGCTTCGACCGGCAGGTGGTGGTGCCCAACCCCGACATCGGCGGGCGCGAGAAGATCCTGCAGGTGCACGCGCGGAAGATCCCGCTCGCGCCGAATGTCGATCTCAAGGTGATCGCGCGCGGCACGCCGGGCTTCTCGGGCGCCGATCTCGCCAATCTCTGCAACGAGGCGGCGCTGATGGCGGCGCGCGCCGACAAGCGCCTCGTGACGATGGAGGACTTCGAGCTCGCCAAGGACAAGGTCATGATGGGCCCCGAGCGGCGCTCGATGATCATGACCGACAAGGAGAAGGAGCTGACCGCCTATCACGAGGCGGGCCACGCGATCGTGGGGCTCAACGTGCCGAGCCACGACCCGATCCACAAGGCGACGATCATCCCGCGCGGGCGCGCGCTCGGCCTCGTGCTGTCGCTGCCCGAGCGGGACCATCTCAGCCAGACGCGCGAGCAGCTCACCTCCAAGATCGCGATGGCGATGGGCGGGCGCGTGGCCGAGGAGCTCGTCTTCGGGTCCGACCAGGTGACCAACGGCGCGGCCTCGGACATCCAGCAGGTGAGCCGCATCGCCCGCGCGATGGTGACCCAGTTCGGCATGTCGGAGAAGCTCGGCCATATCGACCTCGCCAACGAGCAGGAGAACTATCTCGGCATCATGCCGGGGCAGAGCCGCATCGCGAGCGAGACCCAGCGGATGATCGACGAGGAGGTGAAGCGCCTCGTCGACGATGGCTACGAGACCGCCAAGCGCATCCTCACCGAGAAGCGCGACGACCTCGAGACGCTCGCGCAGGGGCTCCTCGAATACGAGAGCCTGACCGGGGACGACATCCGGAAGGTGCTCGCCGGCGAGCCGCTCGACAAGTCGGACGATCTCGGCCAGCCGCCGGCGCCGTCCGAGGGAAGCCGCGCGGCGATCCCCAAGGCCGGCAAGCCGAAGCGGGGCGACGACGGCCTGCCCGAGGGCGGCCCGGAGCCCCAGCCCACCTGAGCGTCGCGACAGCGCCGAGACACCCCGCCGCCGCCGGAACCCTCCGGCGGCGGTGTCGCGTGAGGGCCCCCCGCCGCACGGGCCTTCGCCGCGGAGGCCGCCACACGGGCGTTCCGAACCGAAATTTTCGTGCTATGTTCTCCCCGCGAGTCGACACCCCCTCCTGGAGAACCCCATGTCCGAAGACCTCAAGACGATCGCGCACGCCCTCGTCGCCCATTGCCGCAACCACACCGAGGCCGAGGGGCTCAAGACCCTCTACGCGCCCGACGCCGTGTCGGTCGAGCCGATGCCGATGCCCGGCACCGACAGCCGCGAGGCCCACGGGCTCGCCGCCATCGAGGGCAAGCACGACTGGTGGACCAAGACGATGGAGATGCACTCCGACAGCACGGACGGGCCGTTCCTCCACGGACCGGACCGCTTCGCGGTGATCTTCGAGGCCGACGCCACCAACCGCGAGAACGGCGAGCGGATGCAGATGAAGGAGATCGGCCTCTACACCGTGCGCGACGGCAAGATCGTGCGCGAGGAGTTCTTCTTCGGCGGCTGACCGCGCCTCAGGCGGCCGTGGCCCGCGCGTCGGCCGCCTCCTCCTCGTCGCCGGTCTCGCGGTCGGCCTCGGCCTGCTCGATCACCAGCTCCTGCGCGTAGGTGCCGGCCACCGGGCTCGACATCATCGCCATGGGCGCGATCGGCAGGGTCTCGTCGACCGGCGTGCCGGCGCGGATCATGCTGCGGTAGACCGCGTAGACCGCGATCGCGGCCATCGTCACCCCCATATAGGCCGCGAGGCTCTGCGGCCCCGCGACATCCATGAGGTAGCCGACGAGGATCGGCGTGCCCGCCGCGCCGATCCCGTTCAGCATGATCAGCCCGCCGGCGGCCGGGGCCATCTGCTCGGGTTCGAGAAAGTCGTTGGTGTGGGCGACCAGCAGCGAATAGAGCGGGTTCGCCGCCCCGCCGACCACGAAGCCGCCGATGAGCAGCGGCCAGAACGCCCCCTCGGAGAGCAGCATCGCCACGCAGCCGAGCGCGCCGAGCGTCGTCACCGCGATGATCAGGCGGCGGCGGTCGAGCCGGTCCGACAGCCAGCCGATCGGGTACTGGCACACGAGCCCGCCGATATAGATCACCGCCACGAGGGCGGAGATCTCGGCCGTGCTGAGCCCGATCCCCGTGCCGTAGACCGCGATCATGCCGAAAATGCAGGCGAAGACGCCGCCGAGCATCGCGGTGCCGACGCAGCCGAGCGGCGAGGAGCGGTAGAGCTCGGCGAGCGACATGCGCCCCGTGGTCTCGAACACCGGCACCGGCGTCGCCGAGAGCAGCACCGGCACGACGGCCACCGAGACCACGACCGACATGATCACGAAGAGCCCGTAGCCCGCCGGATCGGCCGTGTTGAGGAGGCCCTGCGCGAGCACGATGCCGAGCATCTGCACGATGAGATAGGCGGAGAGCACCTGCCCGCGGTGGCGGTTGTCGGTGCCGTCGTTGAGCCAGCTCTCGGCCACCACATAGCAGCCCGACATGCAGAAGCCGACGAGGATGCGCATCGCGATCCAGGCGAGCGGGTCGACGAGGGCCGCGTAGAGGATCATCGCCGAGGAGATCATCGCCGCGAAGGCCGCGAACACGCGCACATGGCCGACCCGCCGCAGGAGCCACGGCGTGATCTGCGCGCCGCCGAGGAAGCCGACGAAATACCCCGACATCACGAAGCCCATGGCGAGGTTGCCGAAGTCCTCGAGGCTGCCGCGCACGCCGAGCGCCGTGCCCTGCAGCCCGTTGCCGAGCATCAGCAGGAACATGCCGAAGAGAAGCGGCGATGTGTTCAGGATCACGCGCAGCACGAGGGGCCTCCATCGCCGGACTCGCGCGAGGCCTGACAGATCGCCCGCGCGCACGCTGGTCCGGGAGCGGCGCATCGTGTCGGCGCCCGACCATTCGGCGTCGCGCCCGGTCAGGGGATCAGCAGCGACCCGTCGCCATAGGAGTAGAAGCGGTAGCGCCGCGCGATCGCGTGGGCGTAGAGCGCGCGCATCCGCGCGGTGCCCATCAGCGCGGCGGTCAGCATGAAGAGGGTCGAGCGGGGCAGGTGGAAGTTGGTCATCAGCGCGTCGATGGAGCGGACGCGGTGGCCCGGGCGGATGAAGAGCGTGGTCTCGTCGCGGAAGGGGGCGATCCGGCCGTCCTCGCCGACCGCGCTTTCGAGCAGGCGGAGCACCGTGGTGCCGACGGCGACGATGCGGCCGCCCGCGGCTCGCGCGGCGTTGATGCGCTCGGCGGCCTCGGGCGTGATCTCGCCCCACTCGGCGTGCATCACGTGATCCTCGGCGCGCTCGGCGGTCACGGGCAGGAAGGTGCCGGGACCGACATGGAGCGTGACGATCGCACGGGCGATGCCGGCCGCGTCGAGGGCGGCGACGAGGGCGTCGTCGAAATGCAGCGAGGCGGTGGGCGCGGCCACGGCGCCCTCGCGCTCGGCGAAGATCGGCTGGTAGTCCTCGCGGTCGGCCGCATCGGCGGGGCGGCGGCGCGCGATGTAGGGCGGCAGCGGCATCGCGCCGGTGGCCCGGATCGCGGCGTCGAGGGCCGCGCCCTCCCGGTCGAAGCGGAGCGCGACGGTCGCGCCCTCGCGCGCCGTCACCTCCGCCGTCAGCGCGCCGAAGTCGACACGGTCGCCGGGGGCGAGGCGCTTTGCCGGGCGCGCGAAGGCCTCCCAGCTCGCCGGGCCGGTCTGGCGGATCAGCGTCGCCTCGACGGCCACGGGCTCGGCGTCGCGCCGGCGCGTGCCGGAGAGCTGGGCTGGGATCACGCGCGTGTCGTTGAAGACGAGGAGATCGCCCGCACGGAGGAGGCGCGGCAGGTCGGCGACCACCGCGTCGACCGGCGGGCGGCCGGCGTCGCCCGCGCCCTCGGCGACCAGAAGCCGCGCCGAGGAGCGCGGCCGGGCGGGGCGAAGCGCGATCAGCTCCTCCGGCAGATCGAAGTCGAACTCCTCGAGGCTCATGCCCTCACTCCGCGGCGGCCGCCCAGGCGGACCAGAGAAGATGCCCGGCGGCGAGGACGAGGAGCGCGTCGAGCACCCGGCGAAAGCGCCGCTCCGGCGTGCGGCGCAGGAGATGGCGACCGGCCAGCGTGCCGAGAAACCCGGTCGCGATCATGGCCGCCGCGAGCGGCGCCCAGGGGAGCAGCGCCGCGCCGAGGAGCCCGAACGCCGCCACCTTGAGCCCGTGCTGCGCCGTCATCAGCGCGGCGTGCGTCGCCACCGTCGCCTCGCGGTCGAGCCCGAGCCGCCGGATCCACGCCATCACGAACGGGCCCGTGGCGCCGACGACCATGGTGAGCGCGCTCGACACGGCCCCCGCGGCGACGCCGCCGCCCGGGCTCGCGACCCGCCCCGAGAGCACCGACCAGAGGATGAAGAGGCCGACCGCCCCCTGCAGCGCCGGCCCCGGCAGCCATGTGGCGACGAGCGCGCCGAGGGCGATGCCGGGCAGCGACCCCGCGAGGAACCGGGCGGCGGGCGCCCGCGCCACCTGCCGCACCATGAGCGCCGCCCGCCCGGCGTTCGAGCCGAGCTGCACGACACCGTGAAGCGGGATCAGCGCCGCCGCCGGCACGAGGCTCGCCATCCCGGCCAGCAGGAGAACGCCGCCCCCGAGACCGAGGGCGGCGGTGACGCCGGAGGTGACGGCGCTCGCCGCCATCAGGAGGAGCGCGACGCCGGGCGCGAGCCCCTCGGGCAGCAGCGCCAAGGCGCGCCCTCAGTTCGCCGGCTGGTCGCCCGCGACGTAGACGCGGAGCATCTTGTCGGGATCGTTCACCATGCCGGACTGCCCGCTCCCGCGCTTGATGTCGTCGACATGGTCCATGCCCTCGATCACCTTGCCCCAGACGGTGTAGTTGCCGTTGAGGAAGTGGCCGTCGTCGAACATGATGAAGAACTGGCTGTTCGCGCTGTTCGGGTCGTTGGTGCGCGCCATGCCGACCACGCCGCGGTCGAAGGGCGCGTCGGAGAACTCGGCCGGCAGGTCGGGCCGGTCGGAGCCGCCGGTGCCGGTGCCCGTCGGGTCGCCGGTCTGGGCCATGAAGCCGTCGATCACGCGGTGGAACACCACGCCGTCGTAGAAGCCCTCGCGGGCGAGGGCGGTGATCTGATCGACGTGCTTGGGCGCGAGGTCGGGCCGCATCTCGATATAGACCTTGCCGGTCTCGAGCTCGATCACGAGGGTCTGGTCGGGGTTGGCGAGTTCCACGGCGTGCGCCTCCGTCGCTGGGTGTGTGAGGAGGGCCGCGAGACATCCGAGCGCGGCGAGGCCGAGGCCGAGGCGCGCGACGAACCGGGAGCCGAGAATGGTCAGCATGGGTGTCCTCCGGGGGTTGGCCCCCGTCGCCTAGCCGAGCGCGCCGCCCCGGTCAAATCTCGTCGGGCGGAGCGCAGGGACGCTCAGGACCGGCGCGCGCGCTTGGTCCATTCGCGCTCCAGCCGTCCGACGCTCGCGATGCCGGGCTTGGCGCTCATCGCCTGGTTTGTCTTCTTCGCCTGCTCGGCGATCTGGCGGATGAAGTCGCGGTACTCGGGCGATTTCTGCAGCAGCTCGCCCTCCTCGGCGCTCGCCGGGCGGTTCCGCGAGAGGTAGACGCTGAAATCGCTCAACAGCCGCTCGTAGTCCTCGAAATTGCGGTTGATACGGCTCAGCACCTTGATGTTCTGGTTGTGCAGCTCGGTGGCGAAGCGCGCCTTCTCGTGCTCGTCCTTGCCCATCCGGTTGATGTGGCGGCGAAGCTCGTCGGAATCGCCCTTGAGGTTCTGGATCTGGGTCTTGAACCGGGAGTGCTCGCTCCGGAGGAACGGGAAGGTGGCGAGGGCCACGCGCATCGGTTTGCTCCGAAAACCCGGGTGCTCGGCGGATCGAGCCGTTCCGCGCCGACCTAGGCCGTCGCGCGGGAGAGCGCAAGCGCCATCCGCGCCGCCGCGGGGCGCCGGGCCGCCCTCACACGGTGGCGTGACGGGGCGCGAACTTGGCCTTGAGCGCGCGCTCGACCGGGGGCGAGACGAATTTCGACACGTCGCCCTGCATCCGCGCGATCTCCTTGACGAGCTTCGAGGCGATCGCCTGATGCTGCGCCTCGGCCATCAGGAAGACCATCTCGATCTGGTCGTTCAGCGCGCGGTTCATGCCGACCATCTGGAACTCGTACTCGAAATCCGAGACGGCGCGCAGGCCGCGGATGATCATGCTGGCGCCCACGCTCTCGGCGAAATCCATCAGCAGGTTCTCGAAGGGCCGCGCGACGATCTCGGTGCCGCTCTCGCGGGCCACGGCCGCGCTCTCGGCCTCGATCATCGCGACGCGCTCCTCGAGGCTGAAGAGCGGGCCCTTGTCGCGGTTGATCGCGACGCCGATCACGAGGCGATCGACCAGCCGGGCCGCGCGGCGGATGATGTCCGCGTGGCCGAGCGTAACGGGATCGAAGGTTCCCGGATAGAGACCGACGCGCATCGCAACCCCCCGTGTCCTGGGCCGACGGGGAGCGGACCATCCCCGGCCCCGGGGGTCAAGCAACAATCGGTCGCGCGTCGGGCCGGCCGGTGCCCTCAGCCGTGCAGCATGGTCTGCATCTGGCTGTTCTCTTCCTGCATCTCGAAGATCTTGGCCTTCACCACGTCGCCGATCGACAGCAGCCCCACCATGCGGCCGTCCTCCATCACCGGCATGTGGCGGAAGCGCCCGTCGGTCATCCGCTCGAGAACCGAGTCGAGGCTCTCATGCGGCGCGCAGGTCTTGACCTCCGCGGTCATGAGGCTCGTCACGGGCTTCTCGAGGCAGGCCGCGCCCTCCCGCCCGAGGCCGCGCACGATGTCCCGCTCGGAGAGGATCCCCGAGACCGTGCCGTCGCCATGGCTGACCACGAGCGCGCCATAGCGCTTCTCGCCGAGGATCGTGGCGGCCTCGCGGATCGACGCCCGCGGCGGGACGGTTTCCACCGCCGTCGAGCCCTTGAGGCTCAGAACTTGCTTGACATTCACCGGACTTCCTCCTGCTTGTCGCTTTTTCTCCAGCCTGCGGAAGGGCTTCGGCGCTGTCAACGCCGGTGCGTCCCCGGCGTGGGGGCCTGTCACGCCGACGCGTCCGGGCTAGGCTTCTCGGGCGGCAGGGCAGAGACGGGAGCGGATGAGTGCTGAGGCTCGTGATCTTCGACGTCGACGGGACGCTCGTCGACAGCCAGGCCGGCATTCTCGCGGCGATGGCCGGCGCCTTCGCCCGCGCCGGCCTGCCCGGCCCGGCGCGCGAGGCGGTGCTCGGCATCGTCGGGCTCTCGCTGCCGCAGGCGATGGCGGCGCTTCGGCCGGATCTCGACGGCCGCGCCCATGCCGCGCTCGCCGAGCATTACCGCGCCAGCTTCGCCGAGGTGCGCGCCGAGGGGCTCGACGAGCCCGTCTTCTACTCCGGCGCGCTGGCGGCGCTCGATCGGCTCGAGGCGGCCGGCTACCTCCTCGGCATCGCCACGGGCAAGGCCCGCCGGGGACTCGACCGGCTGCTGGAGCGCCACGATCTGGCGCGCCGCTTCGTCGTGACGCAGTCGGCCGACGATGCGCCGTCGAAGCCCGCGCCGGGCATGGTGCTCAATTGCCTGAGCGCGACCGGGGTCGCGCCGCGCGACGCGGTGGTGGTGGGCGACACGGCCTACGACCTCGAGATGGCGCGCGCCGCCGGCGCCTGGGGCATCGGCGTCGGCTGGGGCTATCACGGGCCCGAGCGGCTCGCCGCGGCGCGGCCGGTCGGGGTGCTCGACCGCTTCGAGGATCTCGACCCCGCGCTCGTCCGGCTCTGGGGCGGCTCGTGAAGCGGTTCTGGCGCGCGGCGCACGTGACCGAGGCCGCGACGGGCTTCGGCGTCGCGCTCGACGGGCGGCCGCTCAACACGCCCGCCCGCACGCCGGTGACCGTGCCCGGGCGGGCGCTGGCCGAGGCGCTGGCCGAGGAATGGGAGGCGGTCGGGGAGACGGTCGTCCCGCAGGCGATGCCGCTCACCCGCGCGGTCAACGTGACGATCGACCGGGTGATCGAGGCCCGCACCGAGGTCGTGGAGCACATCGCCGCCTATGGCGCGACCGATCTCGTCTGCTACCGAGCGCCGCACCCCGCCGAGCTGGCCGAGCGCGAGGCCGCCGCCTGGGACCCGCTGCTCGACTGGGCGGCCCACCGCTACGGCGCGCATCTCGTGACGGCGGAGGGCGTGATGCACGTGGCGCAGCCCGAGGGCGCGGTCGCCGCTCTCACCGGCGCGGTCGCGCGCCAGGACCCCTGGCGCCTGACCCCGCTCTCCGAGCTCGTGACGCTCTCGGGCTCGCTCGTGATCGGCCTCGCGGTCGCCGAGGGCCCGCTCGACGGGGAGACGGGCTGGGCGGCGAGCCGGGTCGACGAGGCCTGGAACATCGAGCAGTGGGGCGAGGACGCGGAGGCCGCCGAGCAGGCCGCGCTCAAGCGGGCGGACTTCCTCGCCGCCGCGCGTTTCCTCGGGCTCCTCGAGGCGGGCTGAGCGGCCCGGCCCGCGGTCGGGCTCAGGTTCCGGGGGCGAGCGTGAGCTCCACCTCGCGCTCGGACCCGTCGCGCCAGACGGTGAGGCGCACGGTGTCGCCCGCCTCGCGCTCCTCGAGCAGCCCCGCGAGCTCCGAGAGGCCGTCGACCGGCTCGCCGTCGATCGCGGTGATCACGTCGCGCGCGGCGAGGCCGCCGTCGCCGGTGCGCTGGATGCCCTCGATCCCCGCCTCGTCGGCCGGGGTGCCGGGGATCGCGCGCAGCACCACCACCCCCTCCACGCCGAGCCGGCCGGTGATGCGCTCGTTGAGCCGGCCGTCGATCTCGATGCCGATCCGCGGCGGCGCGTACTGGCCCTGCGCGATCAGCGCCGGCACCACGCGGTTGACGGTGTCGACCGGCACCGCGAAGCCGATGCCGGCGCTGGCGCCCGAGGGGCTGAAGATCGCCGTGTTGACGCCGATCAGCCGGCCGGCCGTGTCGAGCAGCGGGCCGCCGGAATTGCCGGGATTGATCGCCGCGTCGGTCTGCACGAGCCCGCGGATCGGCGCGCCGTTCTGCCGCGGCAGCGTGCGCTCGAGGGCCGAGACGATCCCGGTGGTCAGCGTCCAGTCGAGGCCGAAGGGGTTGCCGATCGCCAGCACCGTCTGGCCGACGCGCAGGCCGTCGCTCGATCCGATCGGGATCGGCGCCGGCCGGTCGACCCCGACGCCGATCCGCAGCACGGCGAGGTCGTTGTCCGGGCTCGTGCCGACGAGGCTCGCCGAGAAGGCGCGGCCGTCGGCCAGCCGCACGGTCGCCGAGGACGCCCCCGCGACGACGTGGTGGTTGGTCACCACATGGCCCTTGCGGTCCCACACGAAGCCGGACCCCGCGCCGCGCGGCACCTCGAAGATGTCGCGCGTCCACGGATCCCGCCGCTGCCGGCGCGTCTCGACATAGACGACGCTCTCGCGCGCCGCCTCGAAGACCTCGATGATCGTGTCCTCGTAGGGCGCCAGCTCGCCGCGCGGGGTCACGGTCCGCGGCTCGCCGCCGGGGCCGAAGACCGCGTCCGCGATCCACGGGCCCGCGCGCCAGGCGAGCACCAGCAGGATCGCCGCGGCCGTGAGGGCGGCGATCCGGCGGTAGTAGGCGACGTCGTTGCGCTCCATCGACCCCTTCAACGCGCCCCGGGCGTCAGAGTTGCCGCTCGACCATCATCTTCTTGATCTCGGCGATGGCCTTCGCCGGGTTGAGGTTCTTCGGGCAGGTCCGGGCGCAGTTCATGATGGTGTGGCAGCGGTAGAGACGGAACGGGTCCTCGAGGTCGTCGAGCCGCTCGCCGGTCGCCTCGTCGCGGCTGTCGATCAGCCAGCGATAGGCGTGGAGCAGCGCCGCGGGGCCGAGATATCGGTCGCCGTTCCACCAGTAGGACGGGCAGGCGGTCGAGCAGCAGGCGCACATCACGCATTCGTAGAGGCCGTCGAGCTTGGCGCGGTCCTCGGGGCTCTGGCGCCATTCGCGCTCGGGCGTCGGCGTCTCGGTCTTGAGGAAGGGCTGCACCTGCGCGTGCTGGGCGTAGAAATGGGTGAGGTCGGCGACGAGATCCTTCACCACCGGCATGTGCGGCAGCGGGTAGATCTTGATCGCGCCCTTCACCTCGTCGAGCCCCTTGGTGCAGGCGAGCGTGTTGATCCCGTCGATGTTGAAGGCGCAGGAGCCGCAGATGCCTTCGCGACAGGACCGGCGGAACGTCAGCGTCGGATCGACCTCGTTCTTGATCTTGATCATCGCGTCGAGGATCATCGGGCCGCAATCCGCCTGGTCGATGTAATAGGTGTCGATCCGCGGCGGCTCGCCGCTGTCCGGGTCCCAGCGATAGATGCGGAACTCGCGGGGCGACTTGGCATTGTCGGGCTTCGGCCAGGTCTTGCCGACCGTGATCCTGGAGTTCTTCGGCAGGGTGAATTCGACCATTGGTCACTCCTCTGGCGCTGGTTCGGCGGGCCGTTGCGCAACAAATATGCGCTCGCCGCGGTGAAGGGCATGCGTCGAGACGTCCGGCTCCTCGGCGACGAACTCCTCGAGGACGAAGCCGGCGGCCCGGACCCGCTCGCGGACATCGCGGCCGTAGAAGCGGCGGTGGTCCGGGTCGCCGAGCTGCGCACGGCGGGCGGCCTCGTCGAGCCCCTCGCCCTCGAGCGTGCGGTCCCAGCCCTCGACGAGCGGCACGGTGAGCGCCGCCCGCCCGCCCGGGCGCAGGATGCGAAAGAGCTCGGCCAGCGCCGCGCGGTCGTCCACGTGCTCGAGCACGTGGTTGGCGATCACCAGGTCGACCGACCGGTCGGGCAGGGCGATCGCCTCGATGTCGAGCCGCAGGTCGAAGCGGTCGTTGATGTCGGCGGAGCGGTAGACCGCTCCGCGCCGGTCCATCTCGGCCCGCATCCAAGGCTCGGCGGCGAAGTGAAGAACCTGCGCCTTTTCAGGAAGTTGCATACGGCGCTGCATCCAGAGCATGAGGAGCCGGTGGCGGGGTCGGCTGTCGCATTGCGGGCACCAGACGTTCGGTTTGTGCCCCTTGGCGGAGAACCGGCCCCGATAGCCGCAGATCGGGCACAGGAACGCCGGCCCGCCGGTGGCCATCGCCGTGAATTCGCGGACCGCCCGCGCCGCGCGGTGGTCGAGGATCCGGGCGACCTCATCGGGCCCCCGCGAGCCGGGCGCCGACCACGCCGGCCGGCGCTCCCGCTCGGACGCCATCGCGCCGCTCAGTAGACCCGGGCCTTGGGCTCGATCCGCTTGAGCGGAATTCCGCCAGCGTTCTCCGGCGTCAGCGGCTGGGTCTTCACCGGGCGATAGTCGATCCGCACCTCGCCATTGATCCAGGCGAGCGTATGCTTGCGCCACTGCTGGTCGTTGCGGTCGGGGTGGTCCTCGCGGGCGTGGGCGCCGCGCGTCTCGGTGCGCGCCTCGGCGGAATAGACGGTGGCGAGCGCGTTGGGCAGCAGATTGGCGAGCTCCAGCGTCTCCATCAGGTCGGTGTTCCAGATCAGCGAGCGGTCGGTGACGGCCACGTCGTCGAAGGCGGCGTCCACCTTGGAGATCCGCGCGCAGCCCTGCTTGAGGCTCTCGGCGGTGCGGAAGACCGCCGCGTCCTCCTGCATGGCCTTCTGGAGCTCCGAGCGGAGGCGCGCCGTCGGCACCTGCCCCTTGGCGTGGCGCAGGCTGTCGAAGCGGTCCATCGCCTCCTCGCAGGAGCGCCGGTTGGGCTCCGGATTGGCCGCCCGCGGGTCGACGACCTCGGCGGCCCGGATCGCCGCCGCCCGGCCGAAGACCACGAGATCGGTCAGCGAGTTGGACCCGAGCCGGTTGGCGCCGTGGACGCTCGCGCACGCCGCCTCGCCGCAGGCCATCAGCCCCGGCACCACGCGGTCGGGGTCGTCGTCCGAGGGGTTGAGCACCTCGCCCCAGTAATTCGTCGGGATGCCGCCCATGTTGTAGTGCA
>CAZWDE010000069.1:4692-12433 GCA_964632555.1 uncultured Limibaculum sp. | reverse complement strand
CCGAGCCGCCGAGGCCGAAGGGGTTGCCGATGGCCAGCACCCAGTCGCCCACCCGGCTCGACTCGCTGTCGCCGAAGGAGACGAAGGGCAGCGGCTCGTCGGCCTCCACCTTGAGGAGCGCGATGTCGGTCTTGTCGTCGGTGCCGACGATCTCGGCCTCGAGCGAGCTGCCGTCGGCGAAGTTCACGGTGACCGCGTCGGCCTCGCTGATCACGTGGTTGTTGGTGACGACGTAGCCGTCGCCCGAGATGACGAAGCCCGAGCCGAGCGACTGCACCCGCCGGGGCCCACGCGGCTGGCCGCGCTCGAAGAACTCGCGGAACAGGTCGTTGAACGGCCCCTCCGGCAGCTGGCCGACATCGGGCCCCTCGACCGTCTGGGAGGTGGAGATGTTGACCACGGCCGGCGTCAGGCGCTCGGCGAGGTCGGCGAAACTGCCGGGCGCGTCGCGGGACGCGGCCTCGCCGGGCGCGCCGAGCACGACCACGAGACCGACCGCGAGGGCCGCGACGGCGCTGTGAAACAGGGACGGCCGCCGCGCGGCGGTCACGGAAGATGTCATGGGACTGCCTCCTGCTTTGCCGGGCTCCCCGCGCGACCGATCGGGAGCCGGGCGCGGGACCGGATGTCTGCCTGCGAGGGCGCTCAGCCGCGCAGGACAATGTAGGCGAGCGTGCCGAGCACCGCCAGCGCGAGGCCGCCCCATCTCACCCGATCGGGATCGACGAGGCGGAGCTGTTCGAGCAGGTCGGTGATCCGGCTCGCGACGAGCGCCACGGCCATGCCCTCGATGACCGCGACGAGGGCGAGGGCCGCGAGCAGGTCGGTCAGCGCGCCGGTGCCGGTCATCGCGTCCCGTCCGGACCCGCGGGCCCTCCGTCACTCCCCACGGGCGGAGCCGGGCGCTCCGTCGTTCTTGAGGTATTCGAAGAACTCGCTGTTGGGGCTGATCACCAGCGTCGAGTTCTGCCCCTTGAGCGACCGCTCGTAGGCCCGGAGCGAGCGGTAGAACGCGAAGAACTCCGCATCGCGCCCGAAGGCGTCGGCGTAGATCCGGTTGCGCTGGGCGTCGGCCTCGCCGCGGATCTCCTCGGACTGGCGCTCGGCGTCGGAGACGAGCTCGACCGCCTCGCGCTCGGCCGTGGCCCGCACCTCCTGCGCGCGCTCCTGGCCGCGGGCCCGCTCGTCGGCGGCCTCGCGCTGGCGCTCGGCGTTCATGCGCCGGTAGGTCGCCTCGAGGTTCTCGGTCGGCAGGTCGGCGCGCTTGATGCGCACGTCGATCATCAGCACGCCGAGATCGAGCGCCTGGGCGCGGGCGGTCTCGGTGATGCGCCGCATCAGCTCGGTGCGCTCCTCGGAGAGCACGGCGTCCGACGGGACCGAGCCGAGCACCTCGCGCAGCGACGCGTTGAGGATCGACTCGAGGCGCGGGCGGGCGGCGAACTCGGTCTGCACCGCCTGGCGGAACAGCACCGGGTCGCGGATGCGCCAGCGCGCGAAGGCGTCGACCACGAGGCGGCGGTCGTCGATCGGCGTGACCTCGAGCGGCGAGGTGTCGAGCGCGAGGATCCGGTCCTCGTATTTCACCACGTCCTGCACGAGCGGCAGCTTGAAGTAGAGGCCGGGACCCGAATCGTAGGTGATCTCCTCCGACTTCTCGGCGGTCGGCACCGCCTCGGTGCCCTCGGCCTCGCGCGCCTCGGTGTCGGCCTCGATCTCGGCCCGCGTCGCGAGGCCGCCGCGGATCTCCCGCTTCACCTCGCCGAACTGGAGGACCAGCGCCTGCTCGGTCTCCTTGACGATGAAGATCGACGAAAACACCACCACCGCCACGACGGCGAGCAGGGCGGCGATGATCGGAAGCTTGCGCATCACTGGCTCCCCCGGTTGGTCTGGGTGTTGCCGCCGGTCTGGGCGCCCCGGCTGGTCTGGCGGCGGAGCTCGTTGAGCGGCAGATAGGGCACGACCCCCTGGCCGCCGCCGCTGCCGCCGACGCTCTCGTCGATGATGATCTTGTCCACGTCGCCCAGAACGCGCTCCATGGTCTCGAGGAACATGCGCTTGCGGGTCACCTCGGGCGCCTGGGAATACTCGTTGAGGATCGCGTTGAAGCGCGCGGCCTCGCCCTTGGCGTCGTTGATCACCTGCGCGCGGTAGGCCTCGGCGTCCTGCAGGATCTGCGCCACGCGCCCGCGCGCCTCGGCGAGGGTCTGGTTGGCGAAGGCCTCGGCCTGCTTCTCGGCGGTGTCGCGGTCCTGCGCCGCCGCCTGCACGTCGCGGAACGCCTCGATCACCTGCTCCGGCGGGTCGGCCTCGTCGAAGTTGACGCGCACGATGTTCACGCCCGAGGCGTAGCTGTCGAGCGTCGACTGGATCAGCGTCATCACCTGGTCGGAGATGGGTCCGCGATCACGGTTGAGGATCGGCTTCATCTCGCGCTGGCCGATCACCTCGCGCATCGCCGATTCGGACACCGCGCGGATCGTCTCCTCGGGATCGGCGAGATTGAAGAGGTACTGGTCCGGCCGCGAGATGTTCCACACCACCTGGAAACCGATGTCGACGATGTTCTCGTCGCCGGTCAGCATCAGGCCGCGGTCGTTGCGCGAGGCGCCGCTGCGGCCGAGGCCGATGTCGATCGTGCGCTCGGTGGTCACGGGCACGATCTCGTAGGTCACGAAGGGCCAGGGCGCGAAATTGAGACCCTCGGTCCCGGTCTGGTAATACTCGCCGAACAGCAGCTCGACCGAGTTCTCCGAGGTGTCGACGCGGTAGACCGACTGCAGGAGCCACGCGCCGACGAGGACCGCCGGGATCGCGATCGGCAGCGCCTTGCCGAGCCAGGCGGGCCCGCGCCCGCCGCCGCCGGGGCCGCGGCCGCCGCCGATGCCGCCGCCGCGCCCGCCGAGGATCACCCGCAGCTGATCGCGCCCCTTGCGGATCAGGTCGTCGAGATCGGGGCCCTGGCCGCCGCCGCCGCCACCGCCGCCCCCGGACGGGCCGCCGCCCCAGGGGTTCCGTCCGCCGCCGCGGTTCCCGTTGCCCCACGGGCCGCCGCCGCCCTGGTTGCTGTTGAATGGCATCCTGTCGCTTTCCTCTCAGGTCCGTGGGGGCTCGTCGCTCGCCCGCATGCGTGGAGGCTTGGCCGGCTGCCGCGCAGCCGAGCGCCTTTCACAATTGGGTTTTGCCGCCATCGCTTCAAGCCCCGTTCATGAGCCGGTCCGGGCGCCCTGGCCGGCAAAGCCGATCGGCGAGGCGCCGACCGGGCTCTTCATCGTCACGAGCTCCTCCGCCGCGGTCGGGTGCACGGCCACCGTCCGGTCGAAGTCCTCCTTGGTGGCGCCCATCTTCACGGCGACGCCCGCGAGCTGGATCATCTCGCCCGCGCCGTGCCCCGCGATGTGCACGCCGAGCACGGTGCGCTCCTGTGCCGCGACGACGAGCTTCATCAGCATCCGCTCCTCGCGGGGGGAGAGGATCGAGTGCATCGGGCGGAAGCTCGACTTGTAGACCTCGATCTCGCCGCGGGCCGCCGCCTCGGCCTCGGTCAGGCCGACCGTGCCGATCTCGGGCTGGGTGAAGACGGCAGTGGGCACGAGCGCGTGGTCGGCCGTGGTCGGCACCCCGCGAAACACCGTGTCGGCGAAGGCCGCGCCCTCGCGGATCGCCACGGGAGTGAGCTGCAGCCGGTCGGTCACGTCGCCGACCGCGTAGATCGAGGGCACGGAGGTCTGGGAATAGGCGTCGACCACGACCTCGCCGCGCCGCCCGAGGGCGACCCCGGCCGCCTCCAGCCCGAGCGCGGCGGTGTTGGGCACCCGGCCGGTGGCGTAGAGCACCCGCCCCGCGGCGCGCGTCTCGCCCGAGGTGAAGGTGACCGCGTAGCGCGGCGCCGTCTCCTCGATCTTGGCGACCTCGGTGCCGAGCAGGATGTCGATCCCCTTGGCCCGCATCTCGGCCGCGACATGCGCGCGCACGTCGTCGTCGAACCCGCGCAGGATCTGCTCGCCGCGATAGGCGAGGGTCACGTGGGCGCCGAGCCCGTTCAGGATGCCGGCGAACTCGCAGGCGATGTAGCCGCCGCCCACGATCACCATCCGCTCGGGCAGCTCGGCCATGTCGAACACCTCGTTCGAGGTGATGGCGTGCTCGCTGCCCGGGAAGTCGGGCACGTAGGGGTGCCCGCCGGTCGCGACCAGGATGTGCCGGGCGCGGATCTCGCGCTCGTGCGTGACGAGGCGCACCGTGTGCGGATCGGCCACCACGGCGCGGCCGCGGAACACCTCGGCGCCCGCCGCGTCGAGATTGCGCACGTAGATCTGCTCGAGCCGGCTGATCTCGCGCTCCTTGGCATCGACGAGCGCCGGCCAGTCGAAGCGCGTCTCGCCCACCGTCCAGCCGAAGCCGGTGGCGTCGACGAACGCCTCGGAGAACTGCGAGGCGTAGACGAGGAGCTTCTTCGGCACGCAGCCGCGGATCACGCAGGTGCCGCCGTAGCGGAATTCCTCGGCGATCGCGACGCGGGCGCCCGCCTGCGCCGCCATGCGCGCCGCGCGCACGCCGCCGGAGCCGCCGCCGATGACGAACAGGTCGTAGTCGAAGGCGGTCATGGGCCCCTCCCTTGCGGCGCTCCGCGCGTGGCCCCTGCACATAGAGGAGGCGGAGGCGCCGGCTCAACCCTCGCGATGATCCGCCTCACGCGGGCGCGGGGCGGGCGGAGAGGCTTCCGGACGCGCCGAGAAGCTCGGTGCGCCCGTCGGGGTGGCCGACGATCGCGATCGTCGCGAGGCCGACGAAGAGGCCGGTCTCGATCACGCCGGGGATCGCGTTGAGCGCCACGTCGGCGCGGCCGGGGTCCGGGATGCGGCGGCAGGCGAGATCGAGGATGTGGTTGCCCTCGTCGGTCAGCAGCGGCGCGCCGTCGCGGAGCCGCAGCCCGATGTCGCGCCCGGCGATCTCGAGACCGTGCACCGAGCGGCCCTCGGCGATCCGCTCCGCGGTGGTCCGCCAGCCGAACCGGACGACCTCCACCGGCAGGAGGAAGGTTCCGAGGGTGTCGACGATCTTCGAGGCGTCGGCGATCACCACCATCCGGTCCGAGGACGCGGCGACGATCTTCTCGCGCAGCAGCGCCCCGCCGCCGCCCTTGATGAGCCCGAGCCCGGGGCCGATCTCGTCCGCGCCGTCGATCGTCACGTCGATCCGGCCGACCTCCTCGAGCGTCGCGAGCGGGATGCCGAGCGCCGCGGCCTGCATCTCGGTGGCGGCGGAGGTCGGCACGCCGGTCACGCGGAGCCCCGCGCGCACCCGCTCGGCCAGCGCCTCGACCATCAGCGCCGCGGTCGAGCCCGTGCCGAGCCCGACCACCATGCCGTCCTCGACATGCTCGAGCGCGCGGAGCGCCGCGGCGCGCTTGGCGGGATCGGCCATCAGAGAACCTCGAAGACGAAGAGCCGCACCAGAAGCTCCGGCTCGGCGAGGAGGAAGGCGCGCGCCGGCCCGGTCCGCTCGCGCTCGCGCCAGCGCCCCTCGGCCGCCAGCCGGTCCATCACGGCCGGGAAGCCCTGCTCCTCCCGGCTCGCCTCGACGAGGTTGAAGATCACGTGGCCGCCCGGCCGCGTGACGCGGACGAACTCCGCGAGGCTTTCGGGCGGCGCGTGGCCGGGGCCGAAGGAGCCGGTGCAGGCGACCGCGGCGAAGGCGCCGTCGGGCTCGGGGATCGGCTCGCCCAGCCGGTGCACGTAGAGCCGCTCGTAGACCCCGAGGCGCGAGGCGGCCGCGACCATGCCCTCCGACAGGTCGAGCCCGACGACGCTCCGGAAGCCGAGCACCCCGAGCGCCGCGCCGAGAAGCCCGGTGCCGCAGCCGGCGTCGAGCACGGTGCCGTCGGCGGCGGCGTGCCGCGCCACGAGCCCCGCCGCGAGCGCCGGCAGCCAGTAGCCCTTGCCGACGATCTCGGCGTCGTAGCTGCCCGCCCAGCCGTCGTAGAGCGCGCGGGTCTCCGCGGGCGACCTCGCGCCATAAACACGGTCGAGATCGTCGGTTTTCAGCGACATCGGCGATCCCCAGCTATGCTAGTGCAGCAGCCGCGCGACTGGTGGGAGACCGGCATGTTCCTCAGCCTCTTCGACATCTTCAAGATCGGCATCGGGCCGTCAAGCTCGCACACCATGGGGCCGATGGTGGCGGCCGAGCGGTTCCTCGATCTCCTGCGCACCGGCGAGCGCATCCCGGGCGCCGGGCCCGTGGCGCGGCTCGGCTGCCGGCTGCACGGCAGCCTCGCCTTCACCGGCAAGGGCCACGCGACCGACCAGGCGGTGATCCTCGGCCTCGCCGGCTTCCGGCCCGCGACGCTCGACCGCCCGGCGGCCGACGCGGCGCTGGCGCGCATCGCCGAGGAGAAGCGCATTGCGGTCGACGGCCTCGGCGATCTCGGCTTCGACCCCGACGCCGATCTCGTGTTCGACTACGGCCCCCCGCTGCCGCGCCACGCCAACGGCCTCGTGCTCTCGGCCTGGGACGCCGACGGCAACCTCTTCCAGCGCGAGAGCTACTACTCGATCGGCGGGGGCTTCGTGCTCTCCGAGGCCGAGATGGCGGCCGACCCGGCGATGAAGCCGGTCGACGGCGAGCCGGGCGTGCCCTACCCCTTCGCGACCGGCGCGGAGATGCTCGCGATGGCCGCCGCCTCGGGCCTCTCGATCGCCGACATGAAGCGCGCCAACGAGGAGACGCGGATGTCGCGCCGCGCCCTCGACGAGGGGATCGACCGGATCGTCGACGTGATGATGGACACCGTCGACCGCGGGCTCGGCGCGGGCGGGATCCTGCCCGGCGGGCTCGAGGTGCGCCGCCGGGCGCGCGCCATCCACGAGCAGCTCGTCGCCGAGCGCGGGCGCAACCTGCAGCAGCCGCACGTGGTGAACGACTGGCTCTCGGCCTACGCGATGGCCGTCAACGAGGAGAACGCGGCCGGCGGGCGGGTCGTCACCTCGCCGACCAACGGGGCGGCCGGCGTGTTCCCCGCGGTGCTCCGCTACTACCGCGACCACGTGGTCGGGGCGACGCGCGCCGGCGAGCGGCAGATGCTGCTCACGGGCGCCGCGATCGGCGGGCTCGTGAAGCACAACGCGTCGATCTCGGGCGCCGAGTGCGGCTGCCAGGCCGAGGTCGGCTCGGCCTCCGCCATGGCCGCGGCCGGGCTCTGCGCGGCGATGGGCGGCAGCCCGGCGCAGGTGGAGAACGCCGCCGAGATCGCCCTCGAGCACCATCTCGGCATGACCTGCGACCCGGTGAAGGGGCTGGTGCAGATCCCCTGCATCGAGCGCAACGGCCTCGGCGCGATCAAGGCGGTCTCGGCCGCCTCGCTCGCGCTCCGGGGCGACGGGGCGCATGTCGTCTCGCTCGACGCCTGCATCCGGACCCTCAAGGAGACCGGCCGCGACATGAGCGACAAGTACAAGGAGACCTCGCTCGGCGGGCTCGCGGTGAACGTGCCGCACTGCTGAGCCCCGACGCCGGCCTGGTCGCCGCCGCGCGGAGACCGTCGTCCGCGGCTCCCTGTCGCCGCGCGCGCCGGCACGCGGACCGCCGCCTCGCGACGGCCGGGCAGGCCGCTGGGCAGGCCGGTCCGCGTCGGCGACGCGAGGATCGGCTCGCGGATCGTGCCGATCCCGGCGCCCGGCTCGGAGTGGACCGGGTGCCCGATCCGGCGGGTCGCCGGGGTCTCCCCGCCGATCTT
>CAZWDE010000069.1:3011-4592 GCA_964632555.1 uncultured Limibaculum sp. | reverse complement strand
CCGCGGCGCTGCCACCATTGCCGTCCCCGGCGGCCGGATGCCGCCCCGGCGACCCGGTTTCGCGACGGGCGTGGGGCCGCGCGGTGTCGGAGCCGGGTCGGCCCCGTCCGGGCCGGGCCGCGGCTCAACCGGGCTGCCCGGCAGGGCCCGCCGCCACCGCCTCGAGCAGGGCGCCCAGAAGCTCGGGAAACGCGCCCCGGTCGAGCATCAGGAGCGCGCCGGGCCGGTCGAAGCCGACGGCGATCGACGGGGCCGTCGCCCGGTTCGAGGTGCCGATCTGCCGCCCCGGCGCCATCGCGAGCCCCGCGACCGGCCAGGCGAGGCCCTCCGACACGATCCCGCGGCACTCGGCGAGCGGGAAGATCGACACCCGCGCCCCCTCGCCCACCGCGACCCTCAGCGCGCGGCCGGGCGGCAGCAGCGCCATGGCCTCGACCTCGCCGATCAGCACCACGGGCTTCTCGGGGCGGCGCAGCATGGCGTGGAACACCGCGAGCGTGTGGTCCATCCGGCCGCCGGTGAAGCCGAGCGCCAGGTAATGCGGCGCCTCGGTGGCGTAGAGGCACTTCTCGAAATCCGTCGTGTCCTGCTCGGCGATGCGGCGCACGGCCACTCCGCGCGCGCGCCAGCCGGCGGGATCGGCAAGCGAGTCGAGATCGCCGAGGATCGCGTCGGGCACCGCGCCGAGGCGCGCCAGCCGGTCGGCCCCCTGATCGGCGGCGACGATGGCGCCGGTGCGCGCGCGCGCGGCCGCCAGCATCGCCGGGTCCACCGGCCCGCCGCCCACCAGCAGCACCGGGGTCTCGAACCGCATCGCCCGCTCCGGCATCCGCTCACCTCTCGCCACCGCCCCACAACCCTTGCGCGAGGCGGCGCGCTTGACCGAGAAGGACAAATCGGCCACCGTCCGGGCGGTGGGCTGCACTAGCACGACAGATCGCGGGGGGACCATGCCGGAGCAGGGCAATCGGATCGATCTGCGTCTGGGCGATCTGGCGGTCTCGCTGCAGGGGTTCGACAACCCGGTCCAGCCGCTGAAGCAGACACTCCGTTTCGTCCAGCGCCTGATCGAGGAGACGCCGGAGATCGCGGGCACCGCGCTGGCGCTCGACGACGACGACCTCGACGACCTTCTGGAGAACCTCGCCGGCCGCCTCGGCGTGCCGCGCGACCGTCTCACGGCGACGCCGGGGCTTGTCATCGTGGCGACGCCCGAGAGCGCGGACGTTTCGGAGGACGACCGGCCGGGCGTGTCGCGGGACCGGCCGGGCGCAGAGGCGGTCGCCGCAGGGGCGCTCGGCGCAGGGCTCGACGGCGCCGGGGAGGCGGCCGAGGCGCCGTGGCCCGCCGGGGACGGGCCGCCGAGCCTCGATCTGACGGCCGACGCGGCCGACGGCATCGCCGCCGAGGCGACGACGGACGAACCCGGGGTCGGCCCGCTCGAGGAGGCGGCCACCGGGGCCGCGGACGCGTCGGCGGAGACGCCCGAGGTGATCGCGCTGCCCCCCTACGCGGGCGAGACGGCCGTGACGGGCGAGGAGCGGGACACGGCCGCGCATGCGCCCGACCTCGCGGACGAGA
>CAZWDE010000069.1:0-2911 GCA_964632555.1 uncultured Limibaculum sp. | reverse complement strand
ACCAACATCTTCGCGAGCGACCCGCAGCCCGAGCCCGCCGCTGACGAGCCGGAGCCGGAGCCCGGACCGTCGCCGGCCAGCATCTTCGCCTCGGACGAGGAGCCCGAGCCCTCGCCGGCCAACATCTTCGCGTCCGACCCGGAGCCGAGACATGTGCCGGCCGAGCGGGAGCCGGAGCGCGCCACGGCCAACATCTTCGCCTCGGACGCGGAGCCCGAACCGGCGACGGCCAACATCTTCGCCGCTGCGCCGGACCCGGCCGCGCCGAGCCCACCGCCGCCCGTGCCCGCCAATATCTTCGCGCCCGACACCGCCGCCCCGTCGCCGTCGCGCGCCGCCGGCGGCCCCGGCCCGGCCGGCGCGGAGACCGGGCTCGGCGACAGCTCCGGGCGTCGCCTCTTCGGCGGCGGCCGCGCGCCCACGGGCCCGCGCTGGATCGAGGACCCCAACGAGCCGGCCCCGGTGCCCGGACCGGATGCGCGACGCCGCACCCCCGCCGAGGACGACGAAGGCCCGCGCCTCGAGGACATCGTTTCGCGGGTGCGGGGCGGCGCGCCGGCCGACCGGGCGCCCGAAGACCCCGATCCCGCCGGCCCGGGCGCCGCGCGCTCGGGCGGGGCCGCGGCGATCGACGCGGCCGAGCTCGCCAACCGCGCCGAGGCGAGCAGCGTGCCCGAGCTTCTCGCCGCCTCCGCCGCGTGGCTGACCCTCGTCGACAAGCGATCGACCTTCGGCCGGCGCGAGGTGATGGACGTGTTCGACACCATCCCCGGGGAGCATCCGCGCACGCTCGAGGCCCGCATCAAGGGCTACGGCAAGCTCGTCCGCTCGGGAGCGCTGGTGCTGGTGGACGATGGCCGCTTCGCGCTCAGCCAGGAGGAGCGCGACCGCTACCGCGCCTATCTCTGATCGCGCTCGGGCGGCGCGTCGGGATCGGGCCGGCCGATCCCGAGGAAGAGCCGCCGGAAGGGCAGCGCCCAGACGATGCCGAGCACGACATAGACCGCGAGCTCGATCCAGACCGGCGGCCGGTCGAACAGCCCGACGACCGTGACTGCCACCACGACATAGGCCGGGAGCCCCACGAGGAGCACGACGGCCGACCAGAACTTGCGCGCCTTGTAGGTCATGCCGGGGATATGGGCGCGGCCCGCGCCGCGTCGAGCGCCGGCCCTCCCGGCGGGCGCCCCGGTCCGCAGCGCCTTCGCGATTGACCGCCCTCGCGCCGCGTGGAAGGCTTCGCCAGCCGGATCGGGCGTCGGAGGGAGGGGCGATGCGCCTCGGCGTCGTCACCAAGTTCAAGGCCAACCGGAAGGAGCCGCTCGGCGCGGCCCTCGCGCGGATCCACGACGCCTTCGCCGCGGCGGGGCTCGGGCCGGTCCGGTTCGGCTTCGGCTTCTCCGACAGCCCGGTGTCGGGCGGCGTGTCGGCGGTTGCGCGCGCGGTCAAGAAGCGGCCCGAGCTGGCGCCGTTCGAGACCGAGGCGCCGCCGAACCCCGGCATGCCGGACGACGGCTACCGCCAGAAGATGCTGACCGACGAGGCCGGGGCGAACGCCGGCGCGCCGCCGCTCGGCTACGAGGCGATCCGCTCCCTCGCCGAGGGCGTGCCCCGTTCGCTGCCCTTCCACGCGGTGGCGATCGCGATGACGTCGCCGGAGTTCGGCGAAGGGATCGATCTCGCGCCCGGGCTCGCGCTGGCGCCGGGCGTGCAGCTGAGCGACGCGTGGTGGGTGAACGGACGGCAGCGAAGCCTGTCGGCGCTGCACGTGCTCGAGGTCGACCCGCGCGCCGCCGAGCTGCCCGCGCCCGATCCCGGCGTGGCGCAGGTTCTGGCCGCCTGCGGCGCGCCGGCCGAGACGACCCAGGTGCCGATCCCGGACCCGGATGCGCCCGGTGGCGCCGATCTCGGCGGGCTGGTGGCGCGCTGGCGGGACCGCGTGCCCGAGCTCGCGCGCGCTCAGCCGCACGACCTGCCGGACGCCGCGGCGGCCCGCGAGGAGACCCCGCTCGGCACGGCGCCCGGCCCGATGAAGCCCGCGCTGGTGCGGGCCTTCAAGCCGCTCGGCTACGGCGTCAAGGGCACCACCGGCACCTTCACGCTGACCCGGCGAAGCGCGGCCAACACCGCGCTGGCGCTCGCCCTCGACGTCGGCACCTGGAGCCGGGCCGTGACGGCGAGCTTCGAGGCGCGCGCGCTCGCCGGCTCGGCGCGCTTCCTGCTGCCGGTCGCGCCGCGGGCCGTCGGCGCGATGCAGTACCCGATGGGCGGACCCGAGCGCTGGGCGGCGATCGTCGAGAACCTCGCCCACCTCGTGGCGGCGCTGGAGCGGGAATTCCTGCCCGAGTTCGAGGCGGCGGCGGGGCCGACGCCGGCCTGGTACCGGCCCTGAGGCTCAGTCGCGGTAGGGATCGGTGACGAGGATCGTGTCGTCGCGCTCGGGGCTCGTCGAGAGCAGCGCGACCGGCGTCTCGATCAGCTCCTCGACGCGCTTGACGTACTTGATCGCCTCGGCCGGCAGGTCGAGCCAGCGCCGGGCGCCGTGGGTGCTCTCGGACCAGCCCGGCAGCGTCTCGTAGACCGGCTCGACGCGCGCCTGAAGGGCGGCCGGCATGGGCAGGTGGTCGATCTCCGCGCCGTCGAGCCGATAGCCGACGCAGATCTTGAGCTCCGCCATCCCGTCGAGCACGTCGAGCTTGGTCAGCGCGATGCCCGAGACGCCGCCCACCTTGCAGGTCTGGCGCACCAGGGCGGCGTCGAACCAGCCGCAGCGGCGCTGCCGGCCCGTGACGGTGCCGAATTCGCGCCCGCGCTCGCCGAGATGGCGGCCGGTCGCGTCGGTCAGCTCGGTCGGGAACGGCCCCTCGCCGACGCGCGTGGTGTAGGCCTTGACGATGCCGAGCGTGAAGTC
>CAZWDE010000068.1:0-12464 GCA_964632555.1 uncultured Limibaculum sp. | reverse complement strand
GCGTGGCCACGGCGCCGCTTGACACCCCCCTCGGCCGTTCGCACGATCGAGCGAAAAGCCTTGGGAGGACACCGCATGCAGACTCGGCCGAGCGCGGCGAGCCTGATCATCGTCGCCATCGTCACGCTCCTGTTCGCGGCCATCGCGGGCTCCGCGATGGCGCAGGAGACCCCCGACCCGACATCCCGGACGACGCCCGCGATCCCGCTCGAGGAGGTGATGAGCCAGAGCGTCCGCTCGCCGGGCGGCTCGGTGCGCCCGCCGGAGAGCGCCGTCGCCAACACGCCGATGCGCCCGGGCGTGCCGCGCCCGCGCGACGCCGTGACGGGCGACCCCGACAGCCAGGTGCTGCCGCTGCGCGCGCAGGGGCTCAATTCCGACGCCACGATCTGGGGCGAGGTGCGCGCGGGGGAGACCTTCACCACGCAGGCCTCGAACCCGCAGGCCGCCTTCCTCGTTCAGGACGCCGGCATGCCCTGGCTCGCGCTTCGCGCCAAGGACGGGCCGCTGCAGGTGTGGGGCGCGTGGGCGCTCGGCGGCATCCTCGTCGCGCTGCTGCTCTTCTATCTGCTGCGCGGGCGCATCCGGATCGACCACGGCCTCTCGGGCCAGCTGATCGAGCGGTTCAAGGGCTGGGAGCGCTTCGGGCACTGGCTGCTCGCGGGCTCCTTCGTGCTGCTCGCGATCACCGGGCTCAACCTGCTGTTCGGCAAGGACTACCTGATGCCGCTGATCGGCAAGGAGGCGTTCGCGACCCTCACCAACGCGGGCAAGTGGATCCACAACAACGTCGCCTGGGCCTTCATGGCGGGCATCCTGTGGATCTTCGTCGCCTGGGTGCTGCACAACCTGCCGTCGCGGCACGACCTCGTCTGGCTCGCCAAGGGCGGCGGCCTCTTCGTCAAGGGCGTGCACCCGCCGAGCCGGAAGTTCAACGCCGGCCAGAAGCTCATCTTCTGGAGCACCGTGGTGCTCGGCGGCTCGATCTCGGCCTCGGGGCTCTCGCTGCTCTTCCCCTACGAGCTGCCGATGTTCGCCAAGACCTTCGAGGTGCTGAACGCCTGGGGCATCTCGGGCCTCGTCGCCGGCGGCCCGCTGCCGACCGACCTCACGCCGATCGAGGAGATGCAGTACGCGCAGGTCTGGCACACCATCGTGGCGCTGGCGATGACGGTGATCATCGTCGCGCACATCTACATCGGCTCGGTCGGCATGCAGGGCGCCTTCGCCGCGATGGGCTCGGGCATGGTCGACCGCAACTGGGCGCTCGAGCACCACAGCCTCTGGGTCGAGGAGGAGGAGGCCCGGGCCCGCGCCGGCAAGCGCTCGGCGGTCGTCTCCGGCGGAGCGGCGACGCCCGCGGAATGAGACGGCTCGCCGCAAGCCTGCTCGCGGCCGCGCTGGCGCTGCCGGCGGCGGCCGGCCCGGTCCGGCTCGCGGGCCATGGCGGGCCGATCAAGGGCGTGGCGGTGTCGGAGGACGGGCGCGCCGCGCTGACCGCGAGCTTCGACTACTCGGTGGGGCTCTGGTCGCTCGCGACCGGCGAGCGGCGGGCCTGGGCGGAGGGCCACCGCGCGGCCGCCAACGCCGTCGCCTTCGTTCCCGGCGGGGAGCGGTTCGTCTCGGCGGGCGACGACTTCGCGCTGATCCTCTGGGACCGCGCGACTGCCGAGCCGGTCCGCCGCTTCGAGGGGCATCGCGGCAAGATCCTGTCGGTCGCCGTCGCGCCCGGCGGCCGGCGCGCCGCCACCGCCGGCTGGGACGGCGCCTGGGGCCTCTGGGACCTCGCGACGGGCGGCGGGCGCCTCATAGGGGGCCATCGCGGCCCGGTCAACGACGTGGCGTTCTCGGCCGATGGCCGCACGCTCTACACCGCCTCCTACGACGGCACGGTGCGCGTCTGGGACGCCGCCACGGGCAGCGAGCGCGCGACGCTCGTCGCCCACGGCTTCGGCGTCAACGTGCTGGCGCTCGACCCCGCCGGCGGCTGGCTCGCCTACGGGGCGGTCGACGGCGCGGTGCGCGCCATCGACCTCGCCACGGGCGAGGCGATCGCCGATCTCACCGCCGACCGTCGCCCGATCCTCGCGCTGGCCCGCAGCCGCGACGGCGCGCGCCTCGCGGTCGGCGACGGCGAGGGCCACATCATGGTGATCGACACGGCCGACTGGTCGGTGACGCGCGACTTCCGCGCGGCGTTGCGCGGCCCGATCTGGGCGCTCGCCTGGGCCGGCGAGAGCCTGCTGGCCGGCGGGCTCGCCGACGAGGCGGCGCTCTGGCCGGTGGGCGAGCCCGAGGCCGCCGCGGCGGCGCTCTTCGCCGGGCGGCGGCACTTCCATCGCCCGCCCGAGGAGATGGGCAACGGCGAGCGCCAGTTCGTGCGCAAATGCGCCGTCTGCCACACCCTCGGCCCGGACGGCGCCCGCCGCGCGGGGCCGACGCTGCACGGCATCTTCGGTCGCCGCGCCGGCAGCCTCGCGGGCTACCGCTACTCCGAGGCGCTGGCGGGGTCCGACCTCGTCTGGACCGCCGAGACGATCGACCGCCTCTTCGCCGAGGGGCCGGACCGTGTTACGCCGGGATCGAAGATGCCGGTCCAGCGGATCGCCGAAGCCGCGGACCGGGCCGACCTCATCGCCTTCCTGCGCGACCGGACCCAACCGGGTGCCGCCGGGCGATCCCGAGACGGGAGACCGACCGAATGAGAGCTTTCCTCCTCGCCATGCTGGCGACCGCCGTGATCGCGGTGGGCGCGGACATCGTGCTCAACCGCGCGGGCTTCTCGGCGGCCGAGCAGGCGGCCAATCCGGGATCGGTGCGGCTCTCGGACCGCGCCCGCGCGGCCGACTGACCGCCGCCCGACCCCGCGCGTGCTCGCGCTCGCGCTTCTGATCGACGCCGCCCTCGGCGAGCCCGACGCGCTGTGGCGCCGGCTGCCGCATCCCGTGGTGCTGATGGGCCGGCTCGTGGCGGCGCTCGATCGGGGTCTCAACCGCGGGCGCGCCCGCCGCGCGCGCGGGATCGCCGCGCTCCTCGCGCTCCTCCTGGCCGTCGGCCTGCCGGCGGCGGCGCTCGCCCATCCCGCGCTCGGCGGCGTGCTCGAGGTCGCCGGCGCGGCGATCCTGCTCGCGCACCGGAGCCTCGTCGACCATGTGCGCGCGGTGGCCGACGGTCTCGACCGCTCGCTCGCCGAGGGGCGCCGGGCCGTCTCGCGGATCGTCGGGCGCGACCCGGAGGCGCTCGACCGCTCGGGCGTCGTCCGCGCCGCGCTCGAATCGGCCGCCGAGAACTTCTCCGACGGCGTGGTGGCGCCCGCCTTCTGGTTCGCCGTGGCCGGCCTCCCCGGCATCGCGCTCTACAAGGCGATCAACACCGCCGACTCGATGATCGGCCACCGCACCGAGCGGCACGGCGCCTTCGGGTGGGCCGCGGCGCGGCTCGACGACCTCGTCAATCTCGTGCCGGCGCGGCTCTCGGGCGCGATCCTCGCCGCCGTCGGGGGCGGCCCGCGGGCGCTGCGCGTGATGTGGCGCGACGCCCGGCTCCACCGCTCGCCCAACGCCGGCTGGCCCGAGGCCGCGCTCGCGGCGAGCCTCGGCGTGGCGGTCTCGGGCCCGCGCTCCTATGGCGGCGTGCCGACCGACGAGCCCTGGGTGCACGGCGAGGGGCGGCGCGAGCTCGGACCCGAGGACATCCGCGCGGGCCTCCGGCTGCTCTGGCGCGGCTGGGCCCTGACGCTGGCCCTCGCCCTCCTGCTCGCCATCCCACTCTGACGGATCGCCGCCCGCTCTCCGGGAGAAACCGTTGCTCGGGCCGACCCGCGCCACAGCGTCTGCGGCAGCGCGGCACGGCGCCGCCACGGCAAAGCGAAAGGAGCACGCCATGCTCAACGACCTGATCGTCAACCCGCTCTCGGGCATCACCATCCTGCTGCTGATCGGCTTCGGCGTCTACCAGGTGATCCGGATGCAGCGCCTCAAGGGGCAGACGAAGCCCTCCGCCCTCGCCGCCGACGGCGACCCCCACGACGGCGAGCACGAGGAGAAGCGCGAGGCCTGACCGCCGGGGCTTGCCCGCTCGCGCGGCGGCGGCCATGCTCGCTCCGTTCGGGAGCGGGACCGATGAGCGAGCCGCGCGGCGAGATCACCCTTCAGACCATCGCCATGCCGGCCGACACAAACGCCAACGGCGACATCTTCGGCGGCTGGCTGATGGCGCAGATGGATCTCGGCGCCTCGGTGCTCGCCCGCCGCCGCGCCGCCGGGCGCGTGGCCACCGTCGCCGTCGAGGCGATGACCTTCCTCAAGCCCGTCAAGGTGGGCGACGTGGTCAGCATCCACGCCGATCTGCTGCGCGAGGGGCGCAGCTCCATGAAGATCGGCCTCGAGGTGTGGGTCACACGCCAGCCCGAATCGGTTCGCGTGCTGGTGACCGAGGCCACCTTCACCTTTGTCGCCATCGCCGAGGACGGCCGTCCGCGGCCGCTCCCGACGCTCTGAGCCCCGCGCCGCGGCTCACTCGGTGCAGATGCCGAGCGCGCGGTAGATCGGGCAGCTGTTGACCGTCGCGGTCCAGAGCAGCACGGCCCCGACCGCACCCGAGACGATCTGCACCGCGAGCCCGAGGCTCGCCGCCCACGGACAGAACAGCGCGAAGCCGAGAAGCGCGATCCCGAGGATCGCGCGCAGCAGCCGGTCGGTCGTGCCGAGACGCCCGGCGATGTTGATGGTCATGGCGCCCTCCATATGCAGCGGAACCATGTTCCGCAGGTTGGCACGACGGGCGCCGCGGTCGCCTTGATCCGCGTCAGATCGCCCAGCGCCTTCATTTCGCCAAAGGGATGGAACAGTCTCGCGCACGAGCGGGCGGAGCGCCGCCGGACCGCGCCCGACCCCCGAACGGAGGCGAGACCATGAGCGATGCGACGGCGGATGCGGCTGCGGCCGGCGCGGCGACGGAAGCGCGGGAGCCGGCGCGGCGCGCCGGGCGGGGCCCGCATCTGCACGGGCCGGTTCTGGATTTCCTCTGCCTCGGCGGCGGCTCGATCCCGGTGATGCTCGGGATCGCCCTGCTCGTCGGCGAGGAGCACCGGCCGGTGTTCCTGCTGGCGGTGATCGCGATCGGCTTCGTGATCAACCAGCCGCACTTCATGCATTCCTACCAGATCTTCTACCACGGCTTCGGCGCCAAGATCGCCGATCGCGGATCGCCGCTCCGCCACCGATACGTGATCGCCGGGATCGTCGTGCCGGCGGCGCTGCTCGCCTTCTTCGCGATCTGCGTCGCGCTGGAGAGCCCGGCGGCGCTCGGCCAGGCCGCGAACGTGATGTTCTTCCTCGTCGGCTGGCACTACGCCAAGCAGGGCTACGGCATCCTGATCGTCGAATCGGTGATGCGGCGCGCCTTCTTCTCGGACCGGGAGAAAGACCTTCTCCGGCTCAACGCCCTCGTCGCCTGGATCTTCTCGTGGCTGCTCGCGAACCGCGTGGCCCGGAGCCACGAGTACAACGGCCTCGCCTTCTCGAGCTTCGACTTCCCGGACTGGCTCGTCTGGGGCGTCGGCGCGGTCGCGGTTGTCACCGGGGCGGCGATGCTCGGGCTTCTGGTGCGGCGCATGGCCGACGGGCGCCTCCCGGTCAACGGCGCGCTCGGCTACATCTCGGCGATCTATCTCTGGATGCTGCTGGTGCAGTTCGATCCGATCCTGATCCTGCTCGGCCCGGTGTTCCACTCGCTGCAATACATCGCCGTGGTCTGGCGCTATCAGCTGAACCGCGAGGCCAGGGAGCGCGGCACCGAGCCGGTCTCGCTCGGCGCCGTGCGTCTCAGCCGCGCCCAGCTCGGGCTCGCGCGGTTCTTCTTTCTCGGCGTCGTCGCCGGGATCTGCGGCTTCTGGGCGTTTCCGATGGCGCTCGACGCGGTGGTCGCCTACAAGACCGAGATTTTCGGCACCTCGCTGTTCATGTTCATGGCCGGGATCTTCATCAACGTGCACCACTACTTCATGGACAACGTGATGTGGCGGCGCGAGAACCCGGACATCCGGGAAAACCTCTTCGGTTGAGGGCGCCCGGACCGCGGCCTGAGCGGGCCGGTCCCGCGCGGGCCGTCCGCCCCGGGGCCGTCTCGACGGGGGCCGCGGCCCCTGCTAACGCTCGATCATGAGCGACACCGCCGAGCCCGACGATCCGGAGGCGCGCGAGACGCCCGAGCCGCTCTCCCGCGCGCTCGGCGAGCGCTATCTCACCTACGCGCTCTCCACGATCATGCACCGCGCGCTGCCCGACGCGCGCGACGGGCTGAAGCCCGTCCACCGGCGCATCCTCTACGCGATGAGCCGGCTCGGCCTCGGCCCCGACGGCGGCTTCCTCAAATGCGCGAAGATCTCGGGCGACACGATGGGGGACTACCACCCCCACGGCAATCAGGCGATCTACGACGCGCTGGTGCGCCTCGCGCAGCCCTTCAACATGCGCGCGCCCCTCGTCGAGGGGCAGGGCAATTTCGGCAACATCGACGGCGACGCGGCGGCGGCCGACCGCTACACCGAGGCGCGGCTGACGGCCGTGGCGATGGCGCTCCTCGAGGGGCTCGACGAGGACGCGGTCGACTTCCGGCCCAACTACGACGGCCGCACCGAGGAGCCGGTGGTCCTGCCGGCGGCCTTCCCGAACCTGCTGGTCAACGGCTCCACCGGCATCGCCGTCGGCATGGCGCCCTCGATCCCGCCGCACAACGCCGGCGAGGTCTGCGAGGCGCTGCTGCACCTGATCAAGCACCCCGACGCACGGCTCGAGACCCTGCTCGCGCGGATGCCCGCGCCCGATTTCCCGACCGGCGGCGTGCTCGTCGAGCCGCGCGAGGCGATCGCCGAGGCCTATCGCACGGGCCGCGGCGGCTTCCGCCTGCGCGCCCGCTGGGAGCGCGAGGATCTCGGCCGCGGCCAGTGGCAGATCGTGGTCACCGAGATCCCGTTCCAGGTGCAGAAGTCGAAGCTGATCGAGCGCATCGCCGAGCTCGTCACGCAGAAGAAGCTGCCGATCCTCGCCGACGTGCGCGACGAGTCGACCGAGGACGTGCGCATCGTCCTCGAGCCCAAGGCGCGCACCGTCGAGCCCGCGATGCTGATGGAGAGCCTGTTCCGCCTCTGCGATCTCGAGACGCGGTTCCCGCTCAACCTCAACGTGCTGATCGACGGGCGGACGCCCCGGGTCTCCTCGCTCGCGGAGGTGATGCGCGCCTTCCTCGATCATCGCCGCGAGGTCCTGCAGCGCCGCTCGCGGCACCGGCTCGCCAAGATCGCGCGCCGGCTCGAGGTGCTCGAGGGCTACATCGTCGCCTTCCTCAACCTCGACCGGGTGATCGAGATCATCCGCACCGTGGACGAGCCGAAGAGCGCGCTGATGGCCGAGGACTGGCCGGCCGCCGGAGGCGCGGTCGCGCGGCTCACCGAGGCGCAGGCCGAGGCGATCCTCAACATGCGGCTGCGCTCGCTGCGCCGCCTCGAGGAGATGGAGCTCCGCGCCGAGCGCGAGCGGCTGATCGGGGAGCGCGAGGGGCTCGAGGCGATGCTGGCGGACGAAGCCGCGCAGTGGCGCCGCGTCGCCGGCGAGATCCGCGACATCCGCGACCGCTTCGGCGCCAGATCCCCCGGCGGCGCGCGCCGCACCCGGCTCGAGGCCGCCCCCGCGATCGAGGAGGTGCCGCCCGAGGCGATGATCGAGCGCGAGCCGGTCACGGTGGTCTGCTCGCGCGAGGGCTGGATCCGCGCGCTCAAGGGCCATCTCGGGCCCGACGCCGAGATCAAGTACCGCGACGGCGACGCGCCGCAATTCGTGCTCCACGCGCAGACGACCGACAAGCTGATCGCGCTCTCCGCCTCGGGGCGCGCCTTCACGCTGGCGGTCGACCGGCTTCCCGGCGGACGCGGGCAGGGCGAGCCGGTGCGCCTCTCGATCGATCTCGAGAGCGACGACCCGCTCGTCGCGCTCTTCGTGCATCGCCCGGGGGCGAAGCGCCTCCTCGCCTCGAGCGCGGGCGACGGCTTCGTCGCGGCCGAGGACGCCATGCTGGCGCAGACCCGCGCGGGCCGCGCGGTGATGGCGCCGCGCACGGGGGCGCGTCTCCTCGTCTGCCGGCCGGCCGAGGGCGACCATGTCGCGACGATCGGGGAGAACCGCAAGATGCTGGTCTTCCCGCTCGCCGAGCTGCCCGAGATGGCGCGCGGGCGCGGCGTGCGGCTCCAGAAGTTCCGCGACGGTGGCCTCGCGGATGCGCGCTGTCTGGTTCTCGCCGACGGGCTCGCGTGGCTCGACACGGCCGGGCGCCGGCGCACCGAATCGGATCTCGCGCCCTGGCTCGGGCCCCGCGCCTCGGCCGGCCGGATGGCGCCCCGCGGCTTTCCGAGGGACAACCGCTTCCCCGACTGAGCGATGCCCTCACCCCGACAGATCACGTGGTGGTCGAGGGGAGACGCAGGGTAAGCTCGCGGCCGGATCCGCCTCCGGCCGACAGTCGAGCGAACAATCCCGTATTTGTACCGTGAATTGAGGCAGCCCGACTGTGACTGCCATCACAGACTTCTTTTGGCCCAATCGTTAGAATGTTTTTGCATTTTGAGAACAAATTTTCGTCAGATGGCCCGGAGATACGGTCCCTGCCGCGTATGAGGCACACGGCGTGTGAGTGGTGGTGATTGGCGTCTGGTGAATGCGGTCTTGGGCCGCGCGTTGCGTTCTCCCAGAGGTTGATCGGACAAGAAACGGTCAACCGCCAGCCGTGAGTTGTTTGTCGTGACATTTGCGCGCGTGGGAGTGTGTTCGACAGCGCAATCAGGCCGCACTTTCAAGTTGTGTCGCGTGCCGATCCCGACCGTATCGCTCCGGTGCGGTTTTCGAGGCCAGACCGTCCCCGACACGGGGCCTGCCCGCCGGGATGCGTCATCCCGGCGGGACGATCCGGCCTGGTCCCGGGCCGCCCGGCGTCAGTGTCCAGTGGGCGGCCCGGGCCCAACAGGGCCTCAGGGCCTCAGGGCTTCGAGGCCCGGAGCACGGGGTAGTATTGCGTGAAGACCCAGTCGGTCTCGGCGTTCTGCTCGTGGCAGGCGTTGCAGGTCTCGGTGGGGAAGGCCTCGGCCGTCTCGGCATAGGGCTGGGGCTGGTGCCCGAAGGAGAAGTAGGCCCAGTTGCCCGGCTCCCCGGCGAAGCGGTCGGCGTCCTTCACCTTGAGCTCGAGGCCCTGGAACTCGCCCTGGAAATAGCCCTGGCCCGAGGACTGGAAGCAGGCGCCGGTCGCGGGGTCGTGCTCGCAGTCGGCGCTCTCGCGCAGCAGCACCAGTTCCTTGACGAACTGCGTGCCGTCGGCCCACTCGCCGGTGCGGGTCCAGTGCGCGAAGGCCGAGGGCTCGATGTAGACGTTGTGATATTCGGGGAAGGCCGCCTCCCCGTCGTTGAGCTCGTTGGGCGTCAGCGGCGCGCCGACGAACACCCACTGCCGCCAGTTCTCCGGGCGGTTGACCGAGCCGTCTCCATTGAAGGAAGCGCGGTTGATCTCCTGCCCGAGCGCGGGCACGGACAGGAGCGTGGCGAGCGCGGCGAGGCGCACGGCGGTCGCGGTCATCGTCATGGCTGGGATTCCTCCTTGCGTCAGCGATGCCGCATCTTGGAATTCGGTCCCGATCCTACACAAATACCGTTGGTCTATCGCCTGGATAGGCCGGGGTTATCCGGGCACCGGAGGGCGCATGGAGTTCCACCAGATCCGCTACTTTCTCGCGGCCTGCGATCACATGAACTTCACGCGCGCCGCCGAGGCCTGTGCGGTCTCGCAGCCCGCCCTCACGGTCGCGGTCCGCAAGCTGGAGGACGAGCTCGGCGGCCCGCTCTTCGTGCGCGACCGCGGGCGGATCGGGCTCACCGAGCTCGGCGCGCAGATGCGCACCCATCTCGCCCGGATCGACGAGACCCGCCGCGCCGCCGAGCATGCGGCCCGGGCGCTCCTGCAGAACGGCGGGCGGGAGGTCTCGCTCGGCGTCTACTCGACGATCGGCCCGCGCTCGGTCTGCGGCGCGATCGGGGCGTTCCAGGACGCCGAGCCGGAGATCGGGCTGGTGATCCACGACGTCTGGGGGCCGCGCACCTACGAGCTCCTGCTGTCGGGCGCCTTCGATGTCGCGATCGTCGCGCGCCACGGGCCGCTGCCCGAACGGATCACCGCGGTCGAGCTCTACCGCGAGCCGATGGTGCTGGCGATCCGGGAGGACCACCCCCTCGCCGGGCAGCCGCTGCGCGCCGAGGATCTGCGGCAGTTCACCTATTTCGACCGGCTGCGCTGCGAGTTCCGCACCCAGATCCAGGCCGAGCTGGCGCGCCGCGGCGTGCCCATCGAGGCGCCGCTCAAGAGCGAGCCAGAAGACTGGGTGCTGAGCGCGGTGGCCGACGGGCGGGGGGTGACGATCATTCCCCGCGATCAGGTGATCATGGCGGGCATCGCCACCTGCCCGCTGGTCGATCTCCCCTATGACCGCGCGATCGAGGTGGCGACCGTCACCGGGCGGCCGCTCGCCCCGGCGGCGGAGCGGCTCGTGCGGTTCCTCTCCGAGCGCGACTGGCGCTGAGGGCGGCTCACTCGGCCGCCTGCGCGGCCACCCGGTCGGCCTGCTCGGCGAGGAACTTCTCCGCCTCGAGCGCGGCCATGCAGCCCATGCCGGCCGAGGTGACCGCCTGACGATAGACGTGGTCGGTCACGTCGCCCGCCGCGAAGACGCCGGGGATCGAGGTCTGGGTCGAGTCGCCCTTGGTCACGACATAGCCCCCGTGATGGGTCTCCAGCTGGTCGCGCACGAGCTCCGAGGCCGGCGCGTGGCCGATCGCGACGAAGACGCCCGCCGCCGCGACCTCGCGCGTGTCGCCGGTCTTGGCGTGGCGGAGCCGCGCGCCGGTCACCCCCGCCGCGGGCGTGCCGAGGATCTCGTCGACCTGATGGTCCCAGATCACCTCGATCTTGGGGTTGGCGAAGAGCCGGCGCTGCAGGATCGCCTCGGCGCGGAGCTGGTCGCGGCGGTGCACCAGCGTCACCCTCGAGGCGAGCCCCGCGAGATAGAGCGCCTCCTCGACGGCGGTGTTGCCGCCGCCCACCACGATCACCTCGCGGCCGCGGTAGAAGAACCCGTCGCAGGTGGCGCAGGCGGAGACGCCGAAGCCCTTGTACTTCTCCTCGGACGGCAGCCCGAGCCACTTCGCCTGCGCCCCCGTCGCGAGGATCACCGCCTCGGCCTCCCAGACCTGCCCGCTGTCGCAGCGCGCGACGAAGGGGCGGCGCGAGAGATCGAGCGAGGTGACGATGTCCGGGACGATCTCGGTGCCGACCGCCTTGGCGTGCGCCTCCATCTGCTCCATCAGCTCGGGGCCCTGCGTCGTGACGAGCCCGGGCCAGTTCTCGACATCGGTGGTGATGGTGAGCTGGCCGCCCGGCTGCAGCCCCTGGATGAGCACGGGCTCGAGCAGCGCGCGGGCGGCGTAGACGGCGGCGGTGTAGCCCGCCGGGCCCGAGCCGACGATCAGCACGCGGGTGCGGCGGGGCTCGGCCGCGGTCTCGGCCTCGGTGTCAGCGGCCATGGCGGGCTCCTTTTCCTCGGGTCGGCGCAAGATAAGCCCGCCGGCCGGCTGCGCCAAGGCACGGCTCACGCCAGCCGGAGCCGCGCGACGATCTCGCCCGCCAGCCGGTCGGCCTCGGCGAGCGGCGTGTAGCTCCAGCGCCCGATTTCCCCGTCGAACGGCCGCGCGATGCCCCGCTCCCTGAGACGGGCATGGAACCGCCGCGCCTTCGCGGACGCGCCCGCCACGTGGAAGACGTGGACGGGCAGGCCGCTCGAGGCGGCCTCGGACGCCATGTTGACCGAGTCGGAGGTGACCAGCGCGGCCTCGGCGAGGCCGAGGATCGCCGGGTAGGGGTTGGCGCCGCGGCCGTCGTGGATCAGGTGGCCGTCCGGCCCCAGCGCGCGCGCGATCGCCGTCACCAGCGCGGGGTCGGTGCGGCGCGAGGCGGTGACCAGAAGGCTCCAGCCGGCCGAGGCGAGCGCCGCCAGCCCGTCGCGGAGCCGCCCCGGATCGCCCTCGCCCCAGCGCGCCATCGGGCCCGGCCCGCCGATCAGCACCGCGAGCCGCGGGGCCGGCAGATGCGCGAGCCGCGCCCGCCACGCCGCCGCCTCGGCCGCGATCCGCTCGGGCGTCACGCGCCCCGGCGCGCCGAGCGCGGAGAGGACGTTGGGCCCCCCGAGCCCGTCATGCTCGGGCACCACCAGCAGGTCGAAGGCGCGGTGCGGCATCCGGGGGTCCAGCACCTGCACCGTCCGCGCGCCCCGCCGGCCGAGCGCGGCGACGAGCGGCCCGACCCGCCGCCCCGCCCCGATGGCGAGAGCGGGCCGCCGGTCGGGCAGCGGCGGGTGGCCCGCGGCCGGCCAGCCG
>CAZWDE010000067.1:0-12518 GCA_964632555.1 uncultured Limibaculum sp. | reverse complement strand
TGCCGGTGACGTATTCGGGCGCCGAGGTCGAGGCGATCGAGCCGACCGAGAGCGATCGGTCGAGCGTCGAGCCCTCGCGCATCCCCGCCAGCACGCCGACGATCAGCGCTCCGGGCACCATCACGATCATCACCCAGAACATCAGGATCCCGGTGTAGCCGAGATAGTCGGGCAGCACCTCGCCGACGGGCGCCTGGAGCCGCAGCGAATAGCCGAAATTGCCCTGCAGGACGCCGCAATAGGTGGGCGCCTCGGCGGGGTCCATCCCGGCCTCGATGCAGCGCCCGCTGACCCGGCCGCCCTCCTCGCGCGTCCAGCCGGGCAGCACGCCCAGCCACTCGCCGTAGCGCTGGAAGAAGCCCCCGCCATAGCCGTTGCGCTCGAGCCAGCTCTCGACCTCGGCGTCGGTCATCCGCATGCCGCCCTGGGTCTTGGCCAGCTTCTCGAGATTGGGATCGAGATTGACCATGTAGAAGACGACCAGCGTCAGGCACAGCATGGTCAGCAGGATCGTTCCGATCCGGCGCAGAATGAAGAACAGCACGGCAGAGCCCCCTTGTCTCCGGGTTCAGCCGGGTCGGCGGCACCCATCCCGGACGCGGACCCTCCAACGGGAGCCGCGGCGGCCGCGGCTCCCTCGCTCGATCGTCCGGATCAGCTCTGGATCCAGACCTCCTCGAGGTGATGCTCGAAGGCCTGGTGCGCGCCGAAGCCGTACACCCACGGATGCTGGTGGCGGTAGACCGAGCGCCAGTAGGGCTGGATGATGATGCCCGAGTCCTGCAGGATCGACTGCACCTTCTCCATCACCACGCGCCGCTCGTCGGGGTCGGAGATGCCGAGCGCCTCGTTGAGGGCGGCGTCGAACTCGGGATTGGCGTAGCCCGTCTCGTTCCACGCCTCGCCCGAGCGGTAGGCGAGCGCCAGCACCTGCACGCCGAGCGGGCGCGGGTTCCAGTTGGTGGTCGAGAACGGGTACTTGGTCCAGTCGTTCCAGAACGTGGCGCCCGGGATGACGGTGCGCTTGACGTTCAGGCCGGCGTCGCGGAGCTGGGCGGCGATCGCGTCGGTGGTGGCGCGGCGCCAGTCGTCGTCGATCGAGATCAGCTCGAACTCGGTCTCGAGCTGGCCGGCCTCCTCGAGCAGCCGGCGCGCCTCCTCGACGTCGCGGCTGATCGGCGGCAGCTCGGCATACTCGACATGCATCGGGCCGACATGGTGGTTCTCGGCCGGCGCGCCGCGCCCGTCATAGCCGAGCGCCAGCGTGATCGCGTTGTCGCAGGCGAGCTGCATCGCGTTGCGCACCCGCTTGTCGTCGTAGGGCGGGTTGTTGACGTTCATGCGCGCGACGATGGTGGCGCCGGTGGTGATCTCGCTGATCTCGAGGCCCACGGCGTTCAGCTGGTCGACCGAGTCGGCGAGCGTCTGGTGGTTGCAGTCCACCTCCTCGGACTCGAGCGCGGCGATCATCGCGGTCGGGTCGGTGCCGTAGTCGATCCACTCGACGCGGTCGAGATAAACCTCGCCCTTCCAGTAGTTCTCGCGCTTTACCGCGATGGCGCGCACGCCGGCCTGCCACTCGGTGATCTCGAAGGGGCCGGTGCCGATGTTCATCTGGGCGAAGAGATCGCCCGCCGGGTCGAAGCTGCGGTGCACGACCGCGGCGGGGTAGTCCGACACGCCGGGGAAGATCGTGATGTCGGGCTGCGCGGCGACGAGGCGCACCGTGTAGTCGTCGACCATCGTGATCGCGCCCTCGCGCGCGCGGCCGGTGTCCTCGTCGATCAGCGAGGCGAGGCGCGCGGCCATCGAGTTGCCCTCGGCCGACTTGTCGCACCACCGGTTGAGGTTGAACACCACGTCCTCGGCGGTGAAGTCGTCGCCGTTCGACCACTTGATGCCCTGCCGGACGTTGAGGGTGAACTCGGTCGCGTCGTCGGACGCCTCCCAGCTCTCGAGCAGCCAGGGCTCGAAGGTGAAGTCGTTGTTCCAGCGCACGAGGTATTCGAGAGACTGGCGGCCGACATTGCCCATCTCCGACCAGTCCCAGGTGCGCGGGTCCTTGATCTCCTTGACCTCCATGGCGATGCGCAGCGTCCCGCCCGCAACCGGGGACTGCGCGAGCGCACGGTTCGGCAGGGCGAAGCCGCCGAGCATCGCGGCGCCGGCGGCGGTGACACCGACGCCCATCATCGAGGCGAGATATTCGCGCCGGCTCATCTGGCCGCGCGCCAGGCTTTCGACAAACCGCTCCGCCATCGGATGCAGCGACCGGTCCGTCATCATCAGCTTGGTCATGCGTGATCTCCCAACCCTGTGAGCAGTGGTTTTGCTTATGAGCGGAGCTAAACATGCCGGAGATTGCGGGCCAACCCCCAATCGCGGCTCGGCCGGCCGGCCGTCGCGGCGCCGGGCTCAGCGGCGCGCCGCCGGGGCCGAGGGCGCGAGGGGGTCGGCCGCGTCGCAGGCGACCTCGCGGATCCGCGCGCCGGGCGGCAGGCCGGGCGCGAAGCGGCGGACCGCAGCGCGCAGCGGCGCCTCCGTGTCGGCCCGGGTGGCGAGGAACAGAACCTGCGGATGGGCGGCGCTCGCCCAACTCGTCTCGAGGACCGCGACCGGGCACCAGTGCCCGGGAAAGCCGCGCGCGAACCACTGCGGATAGAGCATCGCGTAGGCGGCGCCGCGGCTCCGCACCAGCCGGTCGAGCGCCTCCGGCGCGATCCGCCCGCCCTGCCACAGCTTGCGCGCCCGCTCCGAGCCGAGGCCCCAGAGGTCGAGCACGTGGGTGTCGTTGCGGTAGGAGACCCAGCCCAGATCGTTCACCGCCACCGTCTCGGGGAAGAACTCGGTCGCGAACCGGTGCATCTGGAACTGCTGCTCGTGGATGTTGCGCGCCCCCGCCGGCGTCTTGGTGGTCGCGCGCACCGAGGGCAGGGCCACGATCGGCAGCGCCGCGACGAGGGCGAGGCGGAGCAGCGGCCGGCCCGAGGCGACGAGGCCGCGCAGCGTCGGCGCGGCGGTGACGACGAGCCCGAGCGCCAGCGTCGCGACCGCGTAGACCTCGTAGCGGAAGAAGTTGCCGAAGTTCCCCGCGACGAGCTGGGCCGCGAGGGCCGCCACCGCCGACAGCCCCACCGCCGTCCGCGCGCGGCCCTCGGGCGTCGCCCGCCCGGCCCGGCCCGGCAGCGCGACGAGGATGGCGAGCGCGCCGAGACCGAGCATCGCGCCCTGCCGGTTCATCAGCGACTCCGCCGCGCGGGTCGCGAGGCGCCCCGCCAGCGCCGCCGCGCCGCGCCCGGCCTCGATCCCCGCGCTCAGGTCGTGCTTGGCCATCACCGAGCTCGGCAGCACCGGCAGGCCGAGCGCGGCCATCGCCGCGCCATAGGTCGCGAGCCCGGCCGCGATCAGCGCGGCGGCGAGCCCCGCGGCGCGCCACTGCCCGAGCCAGCCGAGCGCGAGGATCGCGGCGCCGGCCAGCGCGAGCCCCTCGAAGCGCAGGAGCGGCAGCGCCACCACCGCGGCCACGAGCCATCCCGGGCAGCGCCCGGTCTCGGCCGCGCGGACGAGGCCGGCGAGCGCGGCGACGGTCGCGAGCACGTGCAGCGCGTGCTCCATGCCGGTCATCGGCAGCGCGAAGGCGCTGGTGGCGAAGAGGAGCCCGACGCCGAGGCCGAGCGCCGTCAGCCAGGCGAGCGGGCCCGCGGGCCGCAGCCGGTCGAAGAGCAGGCGCCCGCCGATCCAGACCGTGAGGGCGGCGGCCGGGATCGTGAGCACCGCCGGGCCGAGCGGGCCGAGGCCGGCCAGCTCGGTGAGCGCGAGCAGAAACGGGTAGAGGATCGAGGACGACGGCGAGGCGGCCTCGCCGAGGTTCACCCCGTAATGGCCGCGCACGATGTTCTCGGCGAGCGCGAGGTGGATGTAGGGATCGTCGAGCGTGTAGATCAGCCGTCCGCCGGCGGCGCGCACCGAGAGCGCCAGCGTGGCCGCCATCCCCGCCGCCCAGATCGCCAGCAGCGCGAGCGGCCCGCCGAGGGCGGCAGCGGCCGGCGCGTCGGGCGGCGCCGCCGTCGCGGCCGGCGGTGCGGAACGGTCCATGGCTTCTCCCCGCTGCGGCTGGGAGGGAAGGCGAGCGCCGGCCGCCCTGTCAAGGCGAAAGCGGACCGCGTCAGGGTTCCAGCACGATCTTGGGCGCGGCGACGCGGCCCGCCCGCATCGCGGCGAAGGCGGCGGGGCCGTCCGCGAGCGGGCGGCGCTCCGGCCAGTCGAGGCGCCCGAGCCGGCCGTCGAAGATCGCGAGGGCGGTCTGCCGGAAGTCCTCGGCCGTGTAGGTGTAGGTGCCGGTGAAGGTGATCTCGCGCAGCGTCATGCGGCGGGTGTCGAGCCCGCCCTCGCCGTGCCCGAGCCCGATGTGGAGGATCGCGCCGCCCGGGCGCAGGCGGGCCGAGGCGAGGGCGCGGGTGGCCGGGACGCCGACCGCGTCGATCGCGAGATGCGGCTCGAGGGCGCCGTCGTCGAGCGCGAAGCCCTCGGCGGCAAGCGCGGCGTGGCGGATCGGGTTGGTCTCGGCGACCCAGGGCTCGGCGCCCTGCGCGCGCAGCGCCAGCGCCGCGCCGAAGCCGATCGCGCCGCCGCCGATCACGAGGCAGCGCGCCTCGGCGAGCGGGCGGTCGAGCATCGCCGCGCCGAGCCGCACCGCGTGCCAGCCGCAGGCGATCGGCTCGGCCAGCGCCGCCGTCCACGCGGGCACGTCGTCCGGGATCTCGACGAGGTTGCGCTCGGGCATCGCGATCCGCTCGGCAAACGCGCCGGGGCGCGGCGCCATCGAGATGATCTGCCGCTCGGGGCAGATGTTGTCGCGGCCCATCCGGCAGGCCTCGCAGCGCCCGCAGGTGACGAGCGGGTTGACCGTGACGCGCCGGCCCTCGAGCGGCCCCGTCAGCACGGTGCCGGCGGCCTCGTGGCCGAGCACGAGCGGCGGCGGGCGGCGCTCGTCGTGGCCGAGGAAGGCGTGCATGTCGGAGCCGCAGATGCCGACCGCCTCGATCGCCACCAGCGCCTCGCCCTCGGCCGGCACCGGCTCGGGCCGCTCGGCGAGGGCGATCTCGCCGGGCGCGGTGTAGACGAGCGCCCTCATTTCGCGGTGAACCCCCCGTCGACGAAGAGCACCTGCCCGGTGACGTAGCGCGACGCCTCGGAGCAGAGGAAGAGGAACGGGCCGTCGAGGTCCTCCATCACGCCGTTGCGCCCGATGCAGGTCTGCGCCGCGTTTGCCGCCGCCTTGGCCGCGTCGTCGAAGACCGGCGCCGTCAGCTCGGTCGGGAAGAAGCCGGGCGCGACCGCGTTGGCGGTGATGCCGTGGCGCGACCACGCCTCGGCCATGGCGCGCGTCATCTGCTCGACGCCGCCCTTCGAGGCGCCGTAGGCGATGCCGCCGGGAAAGGCCCGGCGCGACTGGAGCGAGGCGAAGAGCACGATCCGCCCCCAGCCCCGCGCCTGCATCGGCCCTGCGAGCGCCTGCGAGAGGAAGAACGGCGCCGTGAGGTTGAGCGCGAGCGTGCGGTCCCAGCCCTCGGCGGTCACGTCGTCGGCCGGCTCGCGCGCGTTGATGCCGGCGGCGTGGATCAGGATCTCGGGCGGGCCGAAGGGCTCGGCCGCGGCCCGCGCGATCCCGGGCAGCGCGGCGCGGTCGAGGAGGTCGGCCGGCAGCGCGGCGGTCTCCCCGCCCGCCTCCCGCCGCCAGTCCGCGAGAAGATCCGCCCGCCGGGCAATCCCGACGACGCGGGCGCCGTGGCGGGCCAGCAGCGTCGCCGCGTGGCGGCCGATCCCGCCGCTCGCGCCGGTGACGAGGGCGACCCGGCCGGCCACGGAGAAGAGATCACCCATCGGCGGAGAGGTCGAAATTCGTGCCCGGGAAATACTTCGCGAGGCGGATGTCGGCGGTGCGCGCATGCGCCTCCATCCCCTCGAGCCGGCTGATCCGCGCCGTCGCCTCGGCGATCGGACGGGCGCCCTCGCGCGTCGCCCGCTGCCAGGTGACGATCTTCATGTATTTGTGGACCGACAGCCCGCCGGTGTAGCGCGCCGCCCGCGAGGTCGGCAGCACGTGGTTGGGGCCCGACGCCTTGTCGCCGAACGCGACGGTGGTCTCCTCGCCGAGGAAGAGCGAGCCGTAGCAGGTGAGCCGCGAGAGCCACCAGTCGAGATCCCCGGCCATGACGGTGAGGTGTTCCGGGGCGTACTCGTCCGAGGTCGCGGCCATCTCCTCGCGCGTGTCGCAGAGGATCACCTCGGCATAGTCGCGCCACGCCGCCTCGGCGTTCTGGCGGTTGATCTCGGGCAGGTCGGCGATCAGCGCCGGCACCCGCGCCATCACGCCCTCGGCCAGCGCGCGGCTCGAGGTGACGAGCCAGACCGGCGAGTTGTAGCCGTGCTCGGCTTGGCCCACGAGATCGGCGGCGACGATCTCCGGATCGGCGGTGCCGTCGGCGAGGATCAGGCTGTCGGTCGGGCCGGCCACCATGTCGATGCCGACGCGGCCGTAGAGGATGCGCTTGGCCTCGGCGACGTACTGGTTGCCGGGCCCGACGAGGATGTCCGCGGGCGGCAGGCCGAAGAGGCCGTAGACCATCGCCGCCACCCCCTGCACGCCGCCCATGGCGAGGATCGTGTCGGCCCCGCAGAGATCGGCGGCGAAGAGGATCGCGGGGTGGATCCCGCCCGGCCCGTCGCCGCCCGGCCGCGGCGGCGAGCAGGCCGCGATGTGGCGCACGCCCGCCACCTTGGCCGTGGTCACCGTCATGATCGCCGAGGCGATGTGGGCGTAGCGCCCGCCGGGCACGTAGCAGCCGGCCGCTCCCACGGGGATCGTGCGCTGGCCCGCGAGGAGGCCCGGCACGATCTCGGTCTCGAAATCCGTCAGCGTGGCGCGCTGCGCCTCGGCGAAGCGGCGGACGTTGTCGTGGGCGAACTGGATGTCCTCCCGCAGCCGGGCCGGCAGGCTGCGCGCGGCCTCGGCGATCTGCTCCTCGGTGACGATCACGGGGCCGTCGTAGCGGTCGAACTCGGCGGCGTAGCGCAGCGCCCCAGCCTCGCCCTCGCGCTCGATGGTCTCGAGGATCGCGCGCACGGCGCCCGACACGTCGGCCGCGCCGGTCGCCGCGGTCTTGATCGCGCGCTTCAGGTGGTCACGGGGCATCGGCGCCTCCTGTGGGTTCTCGGGCGCCCTCCCCGACGGCGGCCGCCCGGCCGCCGGGCGACGCCGCGTCGGACGAGCCTGCGCGCCGGGCGCCGCGGGGCGAGTGCCAGCGCCCGGCCTCGCGCCGGTCCAGCGCCGGCGCCGGACGGGCGGTGCGGGAGGGGCGGGCGGCGTCGGCGCGCCCGCCCCGTGGCCGCTCAGGCGAAGACGAGGAGGCCGTCGTCGAGCTCGTTGGCGAAGCGCTGGGCCATCTCGTCGCTGCCGGCGAAGGACAGCAGCATGTCGCCCCGGTCGAACGCCCCGCTGTCGAGCTCGCCGGTCCAGAACGCGATGCCCGCCTCGTCGCCCTCGCGGTCGAGCCCGCGCTCGTAGAGCCGGCGCACCACCTCCTCGTTGGTCGCGTCCGCGCCGTAGAACGCCTCGAACTCGGGGGCGAGGGCGAAGGCGTCGGCGATGTCCTCGAGCGGCAGCCCGCCCTCGTGCGCGCCATACCACGAGGAGAGCCCGCCGAGATCGGGGTCGCGGTCGTAGGTGAGCTGGTAGAGGAGCGCGATCCGGCCGAGATCGGGGTCGTCGACCACGCGGAGCGCGGCGTCGTCGAAGGCGATGGTCTCGACGCCCACGAGGTCCTGCGGCTCGCCGCCGCCGAGCGGCACGGCGCGGTGCCCGCCCACGATCGGCTCGAAGGCGTAGTCGGCGACCGCGCCGGGCAGCGTCACGTCGTCGGCCCCCTCGCCGCCCACCACCGAGCGCGGCACGTCGAGCGAGGCGAGGGCGAAGCTGTTGTCGAGCGCGTCGCCGGCCAGCTCCTCGATCTCGGGGCCGGTGCCGGTGACGACGATCTGCGTCGAGGCGACGCCGCGCCCGCCCTGCGTGTCGGTGAAGAGGAACTCGATGGTCTCGGTCGCGGTCTCGCCGGCCTCGAGATCGGGGAAGGCACCCGTCGGGTCGTAGAAGATCGTGGTGTTGAACACGACCTCCGCGCTGCCCTCGATGTCGCTGCCGTCCACCGAGACGATCGAGACCGCGTCGCCGTCGGCGTCGGCGAGCAGCGGCGAGAAGAAGATCGGCGTGTCGCTGTCGGTGCGCCGCGCGCTGCCGATCGCGGCCGGGACGTCGTTGACCCCGACGAGGTCCACCGTGATCGTCGCCGTGTCGACGATCCCGGCGTCGTTGGTCACCGTGTACTGGAAGACGTCGGTCTCCGTCTCGCCCTCGCCGAGGGCCTGGAGCGCGGCGTTCGGGGTGAAGACCACCTCGCGGCCCGAGACCGAGAGCGCGCCGAACTCGCCCGCTCCGGAGAGGCCGACGATGCGGAGCCCGTCGGCGCCGATCGTCACGTCGTTGTCGAGCACCGGGATCCGCACCGGCCCCTCGTCCTCGACCACCGTCACGAAGTCGTCCGCGGCCGCGATGGTGGGGGCGGGGCGCGGGTCGTCGACCTCGGCGGGGTCGAGGGCGCCGTCGATCGTGACGGTCACCGTGGCGGTCTCGGGGCCGGTGCCGCCGTTGATCGTGTAGCTGAAGCTGTCGGTCGCCCGCTGGCCCGGCCGCAGGCTCTCGAAGGCGCCGTTCGGGTCGTAGCTGATCGTGCCGTCGGCCTCGAGCCGCACCCGCCCGAGCGTCGACGAACTGTCGATGGCGCGCACGAAGAGGCCGGGGCCGAAGCCCTGCGCCGCCGCCAGCGCCTCCTCGGGCGTGAAGCGCCGCCCGGCGAATTCGAGGACCTCGACGTCGTCGAGCACCGTGTCGACCTCGGGGCCCGTGTCGTTGGCGAGCACGTCGATCCGGATCGCCGGGCCGTCCTCCGAGACCGTGGCGGCGTCGTCGGCCGCCGAGGCTCCGGCGATCACCTCGACGCCGTCCGCGATCGGCCGGACCGAGACCTCGGCGACCGGCGCGGCGAAGACGGCGGTGTCGCCGTCGCCGTCGCCGCCGCTCATCCAGTCGCTGCCGGCGCCGCCGATCAGGCGGTCGTCGTTGCCGTCGCCATAGAGGACGTCGTCGCCGGCCTCGCCCTCGAGCGTGTCGCGCCCGCCGTCGCCGTAGAGCACGTCGGTGCCGGCGCCGCCGAGCACGCGGTCGCTGCCCGCGCCGCCGATCGCGAGATCGTCGCCGTCGCCGCCCTCGATCGTGTCCTCGAAGAGCCCGGTCTCGGTGAGCAGCGCCTGCACGAAGCCCTCGCCGAACGCGTCCTCGGCCGCCTCGTCGATCGCGCCGACCACGCTCGCGACCTCCTCGACGATCTGGATGGCGAGATCGATCAGGCCCTGCTGGCTGAGGTCGAACACCGGCAGGTCGAGCACCTCCTCGGGCGGATCGTCGAAGAGATCGAAGAGCTCCTCGAAGGCCGGGTCGAGAACCGGCAGCTGGCCCGCCTCGATCGAGCGGATGACGTTGGCCACCGCCTGCAGGACCATGACCACGTCGGTGTCGGTGAGCTGGCGGAGCGGCGTGTCGATCCGCTCGAGCAGCGCGAAGAGCTGGCTCTCCTCGGTGTCGTCGAGCTCGATCGTGCCGCCCTGGAAGAACGTCTCGAACTGCTCGTTGCGCGTGTCGCGGTTGGTGCGGAACCAGGCCGCGAGGAAGGTCAGCGTGTCCGCCGCCCCGACGCCGAAGACGCCGCCGAAGACCGCGTTGACCGCCGGCAGCACCGGGCCGAGCACCGTCATCATCTCGGCGCGCACCTCCGCGGCCCCGAGGTCGGTCTCGAGCGCGATCAGCTCGGGCTGTTCGCCGACCGGCCCGATCAGCGGCGGCGGGACCGGCCCCGGGAGCGGCGGCACGAACGTCGGCAGCGACTCGAGGAAGTCGATGACGATGTCGGCGATGGCGTCGATCTCGAGATCCGGGATCTCGGGGAGGAAGATCTGGAGGATGTCGATCGTGCGTTCGCCGAAGGCGAGGTCGCCGAGCAGGATGTCGGTGCCGGCGCCGCCCGACAGGCTGTCGCGGCCGAGCCCGCCGAAGACGACGTCGGCGCCCGCGCCGCCCAAAAGGGTGTCGTCGCCCAGATTGCCGAGCAGCGTGTCGTCGCCCGTCTGGCCGTCGATCACGTCGTTGCCGCCGAAGATCAAGCCGTCGCCGAAGTCGCCGAGCACGAGATCGTCCTCGGCGCCGGCGTTGATCGCGGTGCCGCCGGCGCCGCCGATGATGATGTCTTCGAGGTCCGTGCCGATCAGCTCCTCACCCTCGCCGCCGCTGCCGAAGATCAGGTCGCCGCTGAAATCCTGGTCCTCGATCGGCAGGAGCTCGTAGAAGTTGTCGGCGGTGCCGATGGCCAGAGCGTTGGGCTCGATCGCCGCGCGCGGGATGCCGCCCTCGTCGAGGCCGAGCGGCACCAGGCTGCGCAGGCCGTAGGCGCCGCCGAACGCCTCGTCGGTGCTGACGATCTCCCAGTCCTCGCCGTCCTCGCTCGCGAGCAGGAGCCCGCGCTCGCCGTTGAAGTCGCCGACATAGAGCGTGCCGCCGATCACCGCGGTCTGCCAGACATAGGTCACGCGCCCGATGCCGAGATCGGCGAGTTCGTCGTCGAGCAGCTCCTCGCCGGCGCCGTCGGTCTGGAAGCCGTCGGTGGTGATCACCTCCCAGCTCGCCGGGTCGTCGGGCGTGGCGCTGCGCAGCAGGCTGGTCCCGTCGGCGAAATCGACGCTGCCGACATAGAACGCGCCCTCGAACTCGACGAGCTGGAGCACGCCCTGGTCGCCGAGCTCGACGTTCTGCGGCGTCACGTCGGTCACGGTGCCGCCGTCGGCGCTCGCGAGATCGAGCTTGTAGAGGGCGTAGGGCAGCCAGCCGCCGAGATAGATCTCGTCGCCGAAGATCGCGGTCTCGGCGTGCACGAGGGAGGGCAGCGTCGCGATCTTGGCCCAGTTGCCCTCCGCGTCGAGCGTCCAGACCTGTCCGCCCTCGGCGTTCTCGGTGCCGACCAGCAGCACCTCCTCGCCGTCGCCCGTCGTCACCACGTCCATCGAGCGGATCGAGCTGTTGCCCTCGGCGGGGTCGAGCGGGCCGCCCGAGAGCGCGTCCCAGTCGGTGCCGTCCGGCGAGACGAGGATCTTGGCGGGGTTGTCGCTCGCCGAGACGAGACCGAAGGCGAAGCCGTTCGAGGTGCTCGCATAGAGCTGGCCGCCGAACACCGCCATCTCGCGGAAGCCGCTGTCGCCGTCGTCGATCTCCGGCAGGTCGGGGCCGGCCACCTGGGTGAAGCTCCCGTCCGCGAAGTCGTAGCGCCAGATCTCGCCGCCGTCGGTGTCGATCACCGGGGGATAGGCGCCGCCGAGCAGGTCGCCGATGTTCTCGCCGGTGTCCGCGAGGCCGCTGTCGAGCAGCGCGCTCGCGCGCAGAAGCGTGCCGACGAAGCCGAGCGGGTCGAGCTGGCTGTTGAGCGTGCCGATATAGAGCTCGAGCGCTCCGTCGCCGTCGCCGTCGAACGCCTCGGCCGACCACGAATACTTGTTCAGCGGATTTCCGAAACCGGGATCGACGGATCCCGTCAGCTCGTCGAAGGTGGCCGGTGTCTCACCGTTCGGCGCGAAAAGATAGACCTGGGTCCCGAGTTCTTCCACGACACGCTCCGTATGTCCTGTCCCCATTGTCGGCGCGATTTCGGTTCGCGACCGTTGACGCCCGTATCGGCGTGCGCCGGGCCCGTCCCTTGACCCGGTGTCGCGACGTTAACGACTTGCTGTTCCCGTATCAATCTCTTGCGCGTGCCGGCGCGCGGCCGGCGCCCCGCGGCCCGGGACCGGCCCGGCGACGGCCGCGCGGTCGCCCGCGTGACCGCGGCAGTGAAGGCGTGACCGCTTTTCACCCCCGCGAGGCAAAGGATTGACAAGAATTTCTTTCCGGCTGCGGCCCTTAGGCGGCTTTTGATCTCGATCAAGTTTCTGCACCATGCCACCTTCCTATGGTGACGAAACCCGCCGGGCCGGCCTTGCCGCTCGGCGCAGAGAACGATCCGCCGGGTGCGGAGCCCGGCGGGCCGAAGCCGGGGAACCCGGCACTGAGCGGGAGGAGACCGGGATGAGTATGGACGACGCCACGCCGGACGAGGTGTTCGCCGTTCCGCAGGGCATCGCCGCCGCGGCGCATGTCGACGCGGCGCGCTACGAGGAGATGTATCGGGCCTCGGTGGCCGACCCGGCCGCCTTCTGGGCCGAGCACGGCAAGCGGATCGACTGGATCACGCCCTACAGCAAGGTCAAGAACACCTCCTACGACTACCACAACGTCTCGATCAAATGGTTCGAGGACGGCACCCTCAACGTCTGCGCCAACTGCGTCGACCGTCACCTGAAGGACCGCGCGCACGAGACCGCGA
>CAZWDE010000066.1:0-12553 GCA_964632555.1 uncultured Limibaculum sp. | reverse complement strand
TGCGCTTCGCGATCCGCGAGGGCGGGCGCACCGTCGGCGCCGGCGTCGTCTCCAAGATCCTCGAGTGAGCCAGACCACGCGCGGGGCCGGGGGCGCCGTCCCCCGGCCCCGCGTCGATTCCGAGCCCCCGGCCGCCCGGCCGGAGTGCCGCCTCGGCAGGCGATCACATCTCGGCGGTTCCGTCCGCGGGCATCTGGCGGGGGCGCGGCGGAGCGGCTAATCTCCGAGAATGCGCCTCGCGATTTCCATTGCCGCCGCCGCCGCGCTTTCGGGCTGCGCGCTCGCGCCCGACCGGATCGGCACGGACCGCCTGCGCGGCGACGACGCCGTGGCCGGCGGGGTGTTCTCGCCGGGCGGCTCGACCCTTCTCGTGTCGGCCGGGCTCCGCGAGCTCGAGGGCGGGCGCGCGCTCTGCGGCGCGTGGCAGCCCGACGGGCCCGATGCGGAGACCTATGGCCGCGACGTGCTGAGCGCCGGCGTCGTCTATGTCGGCGGCGAGCGGCTCTTCCAGAACCTCACCTTCATGACCGCGATCGGGCCCGACCGGCCGCTCGGCGGCGCGCCGTCGGGCTGCACGCCGGTCGGCGAGGCGGCGCGCGGCGAGGTGCGGATCCGCCTGCCGCGCCAGATCGTCGAGTCGGACTGCGACGACTACGGCGGCTGCGACGTCATCCGCTTTCGCCAGACCCCGATCGCCGCGCCCAGCTGAGATCGCGGCGCCGGGCGCCGGCTCAGGCGGCGCGGCCCCGGCCCGCGATGGGCACCCGCCGGGCGAGCGCCGAGCGGGCGAGAGCCGCGACGCAGACCCCGAGCGCCGCGGCCGGAAAGGCCGCGAAAAGCGTCGAGGGCGGGATCGCGGCGGTCCAGCCGAGGCCCGGCACGAAGCCGAGGATCGGCAGCGCGGCGAGGAACCAGAGCCCGACCGCCGCCCAGAACCCCGCGCGCGGCCCGAGCATTGCCGGCAGCCCGGCGAGGCAGAGCAGCATCGGCAGGGCGTAGTATGGCCAGGCGAGGGGCCCGCAGAGGATCGAGAGCTGGAGGAGGGCGAGCGGCGCCGCCGCCTCGCGTATCGGGCCGGCCCCGCGGGCGAGCGCAAGGATGCCCGCCGTGCCGAGGACGAGAACCCCGAGGACGACGGCGCCGATCCATCCGGGCTCCGGCGCGCTGCCGAGGGGGGTCACGGTCTCAAGATCGCCGAAGAGGCCGAAGAGAAGCCGCTCGAGCGAGCCGTTGACGTTGTTCGCGAGCACCAGCGCGTCGATCTCGCCGAGGCGCTCGAGGAACCGGGAATGGATATCCCAACCCAGCGTGAGCACCGAGAGGAGCGCGATGCCGCCCGCCGTCGCAGCCATCGCGCCGAGCGGCCGCCAGCGGCCGCAGACGGCCCACCAGAGCGCGAGAAAGGCCGGCGAGAGCTTGATCGCGGCCGCCAGCCCGAGCGCGACGCCGGCCGCGAGCGCCGCCGCCGGCCCGAGCCCCGGCCGCCCCCTTTCGAGCGCGACGACGACGAGCGCCGAAATCAGGAAATGCGGCTGCAGGTTCCAGATCGCGACCAGGAAGGGCGGCGCCGCCAGCATCGGCAGCAGCGTGGCGACCGCGTAGCCGACCGGCGAGGCCCGTGCCGCCATCAGCCGGCGCGCGGCGAAGACAGAAAACGCAAAGGGCACGAGGAAAACGACCGCGGCGATCGACGTGACGACGTGGAACGGCAGCGCCGAGGCGACCGGGGCCATCAGCGCGGCCCAAACCGGCGGGTAGACATAGGGGAAGACCTGCAGCCTCCCGAGGTCGAGCCCCAGCGCCTCGGCCCGCGACAACCATCCCGCCTCCCGCGTCAGGAAGAAATCGTGCGGCTCGAAGGCGTAGATCGCCGACGGCCCTGCCTCGCTCCACATCTGGCCGGCGATGTAGAGCGCGGCGAGATCACCGGGCGTCTGCTCCAGCGCGAAGACGACGACGAGCGCCGCCCAGCCGAGCACGAGGACGCGCGCCGCGATCCCTGCGGGCGCGGGAGCGTGGGCGCTGGTTGCGAGGGGCGGCTCTGGGGTCGTGTTGCCACCGCCCGCCGGCGCGCCCGGCGCGAGCGGGCCAGGGCGCGTCATTGAGCGGGGCCGCGGGCGGGCGGCGCGGCGCCGCGCTCCGCGGGTTTCACGCGCGGCCCCCGCCGGCCATCGGGCGCGCGGGCTCGGCGCGGCCGGGGATGTCGGCCGGGCTGAAGGCGTCGATCAGCCAGTCGACCACCGCGCGCAGCGCCTCGGCGTCGTCGGCCCCCGCCTCCCGCGCCGCCGCGAAGACCGCGCGCTGGCGCATCGCCGAGGTCCCCTCGGCGGCGATCCGCCGGGCGCCCGCGACCTCGCGCAGGCAGCCGAGCGCCTCGGCGTCGCTCCGCACGAGCGCGATGATCTCCTCCACGAGGTCGGGCACCGCGGCGAGCGCGCCGCGGCCGTGATCGACCAGCCGCCCCCGGCACCCGTAGCGCTGCGCGCGCCAGCGGTTCTCGGCGACGAGCGTCATCGGATAGAGCCGCCAGCGCTGGTTGAGCGCGCGCAGACGGTAGAGATAGGCCAGCAGCGACTGGAAGATCGCGGCGATCGCGGCGGCGTCCTCGACGCGGGCGCAGACATCCGTCACCCGCTGCTCGAGGGTCGGGAACTTGTCCGAGGGGCGGATGTCCCACCAGATCTTGGTCGCGTCCTCGATGCAGCCGGCGGCCACGAGATGGTCGACCATCCGGCGGTACTCGGCGTAGGAGGCGAGCGGGTCCGGCAGCCCGGTGCGCGGCAGCGCGTCGAACACCGTGAGCCGGTAGGAGCAGAGCTTGGTGTCCTCCCCCTCCCAGAACGGCGAGGAGCAGGAGAGCGCGAGCAGATGGGGCAGGAAATACGCCGCCTGGTTCATCAGGTCGATCCGCAGGTCGGGATCCTCGATCCCGACATGCACGTGGCAGCCGCAGATCAGCATGCGCCGCACCGCGAGGCCGAGATCGTCGTGCAGCGCGTCGTAGCGCGGCTTCGGCGTGTGCACCTGCTCCCGCCAGCGGGCGAAGGGATGCGTCGACGCGGCGATGGCGGCGTAGCCGTGCGCCTCGGCGACCTCGGCGACGCCGCGGCGCAGCCCCGCGAGGTCGCCCGCCGCGCCCGGCACGCTGTCGTGCGGCCGCGTGCCCACCTCGACCTGGCACTGGAGGTACTCGACCGTCACCTGATCGCCGAGCCGCTCGGCGAGATCGGCCCGGAACCGCTCGCTCGGCTCGCGCACGAGATCGCGGCTCGCCCGGTCGACGATCAGGTATTCCTCCTCGATGCCGACCGTGAAACTCGGCCGTCCGCTCATGCCGGCCCTCCGACCCCGCCGCGGGTCGATCCTGCAAGGCCGCGCGAGGGGGGTCAAGCGAGCGCCGAAGTGCCCGACCGGGCGCCCGGCGGATCGTGACGGCGCGGACGTCGAGTCCTGTTGACAGCCCTTCGAACCCATGGAGAACTGGGAGCAACCGGCCGCCCGAAGCACGGATTCCGCAAGACGGAGGGAGGGATGACGACCCGCAGCGGCGCCGAGATCCTCGTCGAGGCGCTGGTGTCGCAACGCGTGCGAACCGCCTTCGGCGTGCCGGGCGAGAGCTACCTCGCCGTGCTCGACGCGCTCCGCGACAGTCCGATCCGCTATGTGAGCGCGCGCCACGAGGGTGGCGTGGCGTTCATGGCCGAGGCGTGGGGCAAGCTGACCGGCGAGCCGGGCATCGGCTTCGTCACCCGCGGCCCCGGCGCGACCAACGCCGCGATCGGCGTGCACACCGCGATGCAAAACTCCTCGCCGATGATCCTGTTCGTCGGCCAGGTCGCGACCGGCATGCGCGACCGCGAGGCCTTCCAGGAGCTCGACTACCGCGCCGTCTTCGGGCCGATCGCGAAATGGGCGACCGAGATCGACCGCCCGGGCCGGGTGCCCGAGATCGTCGGCCGGGCGATCCACACCGCCCTCTCCGGCCGGCCGGGCCCCGTCGTCGTGGCGCTGCCGGAGGACATGCTGGAGGACGAGAGCGACGCGCAGGTCCACCCCGAGCCGATCTGCCCGCCCTGGCCGGGCGTCGATCCCGAGGCGGTGGTGCGCGCGGCCGAGGCGATCGGCCGGGCCGACCGCCCGGTGGCGCTGATCGGCGGCGGCGGCTGGGACGTGCCGGGGCGCGACGGGCGCGCCGCGCTGGCGGATTTCCGGGCCTTCGCCGAGCGGGTCCACCTGCCGGTGATCGCCGCCTTCCGCTGCCAGGACCTCGTCGACAACAACAGCCGCGCCTATGCGGGCGACGCCGGCGTCGGCATGCCGCCCCATGTGCGCGACGTGCTGGCGCGCGCCGATCTGCTGCTCGCGGTGAACATCCGCTTCGGCGAGATGGCGACCGACGGCTACACGCTCTTCGACATGCCCACCCCGCGGGAGCGGCTGATCCACGTCCACCCCTCCGACGCCGAACTCGGCAAGATCTACCAGACGGGCGACGCGGTCCACGCCTCGCCCGCCGGGTTCCTCGCGGCGCTCGCCACCACGGATCCGGCGGTGCGGCCCGCGCGCAAGGCCTGGGCCACCGAGGCGCGGCTCGCCTACACCCGCAGCTTCGCCCTGCCGCCGCAGCCCGGCCGGCTCGACATGGGCCGCGTGATGGCGCATCTGCGCGACGCGCTGCCGCGCGACGCGATCGTCACCAACGGCGCGGGCAATTTCGCGATCTGGCCCGCGCGGCTTTTCGTCTACGGCCCGCGGCACCGCCTGCTCGCCCCGCAGTCGGGCGCGATGGGGGCGGGCCTGCCGGCCGCGATCGCGGCCAAGATCGCGCACCCCGAACGCACCGTCCTCTGCTTCGCGGGCGACGGCGACCTGCAGATGACAATGGCCGAGCTCGGCACCGCGATGCAGGCGCGCGCCCAGCCGATCGTTCTGGTGCTCAACAACGCCTGCTACGGCACGATCCGCATGCACCAGGAAAAGCACTATCCCGGCCGGGTGAGCGGGACGGACATCGAGAACCCCGATTTCGTGGCGATCGGCCGCGCCTACGGGATGCACGCGGAGCGGGTCGAGACGGCCGACGACTTCGCGGGCGCCTTCGAGCGGGCGCGCGCCTCGGCCACCGGCGCCCTGCTCGAGCTGATGATCGACCAGGAGGCGATCACCCCGCGCCGCACCCTCAGCCAGATGCGCGAGGGCGCGCCCGTCGTCGCCTACGAGCCCGCCCCGGCCCGGCAGCAGGCCTAGCGGAGGACGACCTCGACGCGCCGGTTGCGCTCGCGGCCCGCCTCGGTCGCGTTGCTCGCGAGCGGCGCGAGGAAGCCGAGCCCCTCCGCGCCGAGCTGCTCGGCCGGAACGCCGCGCTCGACCAGCGCCTCGCGCACCGCCTCGGCCCGGCGGAGCGACAGCGCCCGGTTGGGCTCGAGCCCGCCCTCGTTGTCGGAGTGCCCGACCACCACGACGCGGAGCTCGGCGTCGGCGGCGAGGAGACCGGCCAGCGCGTCGAGCGCGTCCGCCGAGCCCGCGCCGAGCGTCGCCCCGCCGGGGTCGAAGACCAGCCCCTCGACCCGCGCGAACCCGTCGGCCAGGAGCCGCTCGCGGAACGCCTCGACGTCCTGCGGCAGCGGCGCGACCGGCGGGCGATCGGGCGCGGCGCTCGGCATGATGGCGGCGGGCGCGGGCGCCTCGGGGCGCACCGTGACGGTCTGCACGTGGAGGCGGCCGAGCACCCGGCTGGCGAGCACCGAGACATGCGCCTCCGCCTCGCCCCCCGGTCCGCGGCGCGTGGCGGTGAGCTGGGCGAACTCGGCCGCGTCCATCAGCATCTGCGGCGCCGGCAGCAGGGCGACCTCGAAGCGGAAGTCGAGCCCGCCGCAGGCCTCGGCCCGGCAGTCGAACCGGGGCTCGAACCCCGCCTCGGCGAGCCGCGCGCGGTAGCCCTCGATCACCGCGCCGAGCCCGGTCTCCGGCGCGTCGATCCGGAAGGCCCGCCAGGTGACGGCGCCCGTCACCGGCTCGAAGGCGCCGGGCTCGCCCGCGGGCGCGAGCGGAAGGCGGTAGCGGTCGCTCTCCCGCTCCACGAGGGCGGTCGGCACCGCGCCCTCGGGCATGCCGGGATCGACCGGCGACTGCGCCGGCGCGAGCCCGGCGAGCAGGCAGAGAAGGCCGGCCGGACGGCCGTGGCGGGCACCCATCGCGTCCTCCGTGCTGGCGCGCCGGTCAGCCCCAGGCGGCGGGTCCGGGCAGCGCGCGGTAATGGTAGCGGGCCGCGACGGCCATGCCGAGCCGGTCGTAGAGCGCGCAGGCGGGGCGATTGGCCTCGGTGACCGCGAGGGCGAGGGCCGCCGCGCCGTGCTCCGCCGCCCAGTTCGCCGCGCCGCGGAGCAGCATCGCGCCCGCGCCCCGGCGGCGGTGCCCGACCGCGACCTCGATCGCGTGGACCATCGCCAGCTCGCGGTCGAGCGCCGCGAAGGCGACGCCGGCCGGGCGGTCGCCGAGCCGGGCGAGGAGCACGACCGCAGGCCCGGCGGCGCGCGCCATCACGGCGCGGCGCGCGGGGCCCACGCCGCCCGCCGCCCAGATCTCCTCGGCCACCTGGAGCCTGGTGGTCACGCGGATCACCCGCGCGGTCTCGTCCGCGCCGTCGGCCAGCGCCGCGACCGGCGCGGCGTAGACCGCCACCGGCTCGCGCGGCGCGTAGCCCGCCTCGGCCAGCGCCGCGTCGAGCGCCGCCTCCTCCGCGCCGAGGCGGAAGAGCGCCGGCTGCCCCCAGTCCGCCATCCCGGCCGCCGCGGCCGCGATGTCGGGCCGCTCGCCCGCGCCGGGCAGCCACGAGGCGGCCGAGACCCTGTGCCCGGCGCCCTGCCCGCGGCGGAGCAGCCAGCCGCCGAGGCGCCGCGTCTCGGCCGCGGGCCAGGTCGCGTCGAGCGCCTCCATCAGCCGGAGGGGCGTCACCGGCGGGCTCAGCGGTCGCGCAGGAGCCGCGCCTTCTCCCGCTCCCAGTCGCGCTTCTTCTCGGTGTCGCGCTTGTCGGCGAGCTTCTTGCCCTTCGCGAGCCCGAGCTCGAGCTTGGCCACGCCCTTGTCGTTGAAATAGAGCTTGAGCGGCACCATGGTCATCCCCTCGCGCCCAACCCCCTGGTCGAGCCGCGCCAGCTCGCGCTTGTGCACCAGGAGCTTGCGCCGGCGCCGCGCGTCGTGGCTGAAGGCGGCCGCCTTGGCCTGGCTGAATTCGGGGATGTAGCTGTTGATCAGCCACAGCTCGCCGTCCTCGACGCTCGCATAGCTCTCGGCGATGTTCGCCTTGCCCTCGCGCAGCGACTTCACCTCCGAGCCCTTCAGCACGATCCCCGCCTCCAGCGTGTCCTCGATGAAGTACTGGTGCCGCGCCTTGCGGTTCTCCGCGGCCAGCCGCGTGTCGAGCTTGGGTTTCCTCTGCGCCATCGCCGCGAGATAGGCGAGCGCCGGTCACGTGTCCATCGCGGCGCGGCGCGGCTCAGGCCTCGACGGCCGAGAGCACCCCGGCGGCCCGCATGGCGTCGCGGATCGCGGCCTTCGTCGGCTCGGTCAGCTCGACGAGCGGCAGGCGCACCGTCGGCTGGCAGCGGCCGAGGAGCGAGAGCGCGTATTTCGCGCCGGCGAGCCCCGGCTCGAGGAACAGCGCGCGGTGGAGCGGCATCAGCCGGTCCTGCAGCTCCAGCGCCCGCGCCCAGTTGCGCACCAGCATGGCCTCCTGGAACTCCGAGCAGAGGCCCGGCGCGACATTGGCGGTCACCGAGATCGCCCCGGTGCCGCCATGGGCGTTGAAGCCGAGCGCCGAGGCGTCCTCGCCCGAGAGCTGCACGAACTCGTGCCCGCAGGCCGCGCGCTGCTCGGAGACCCGCACGACATCGCCGGTGGCGTCCTTGACGCCGACGATCCGCGGCAGCTTCGCGAGCTCGGCCATCGTCGCCGGGGTCATGTCGACCACCGAGCGCGAGGGAATGTTGTAGATCACGATGGGGATGGCGCAGGCGTCGTGGAGAATGCGGAAATGCGCGATCATCCCGGCCTGCGTCGGCTTGTTGTAGTAGGGCGTCACGACCAGCGCCGCGTCGGCGCCGACCTCGGCGGCGTGGCGGGTGAAGCGGATCGCCTCCTCGGTGTTGTTCGAGCCGGTGCCCGCGACCACGGGCACGCGCTTCGCGGTGTGCTCGACGACGATCGAGATCACCCGCTCGTGCTCCTCGGCCGAGAGGGTCGGGCTCTCGCCGGTGGTGCCGACGGGCACGAGGCCGTGGCTGCCCTCGGCGATCTGCCAGTCGACGAGGTCGCGGAGCGCGCGCTCGTCGATCCGGTCGCCGTCGAAGGGGGTGACGAGGGCGGTGAGCGACCCCTTGAGCATCTCTGGGCCTCCGGGCTGTGCGGTCTTCTCACCGGTTAGGCGATCGCGCGGGCGGCGGCAAGCGGCGCGCGGAATCGCCTTCCGCCGCGGTGCCCGCGCGGGGCTTTCGGCGTGCGGCGCGGCGCCACTCCTGCTAGACTGCGGCCAAGGATAAAAACCCGACCGGAGCAGTGACATGCAGGCCCGACCCGCCGCCTTCCGCCTGGCCGCGATGGCCGTCTTCCTATGCCTGTCGGCCGCGCTTCCCGCGGCGCTCGGCCCCGCCCCCGCCGCGGCGCTCGAGCTCGACCGGACCCGCCAGCAGGCCGCCGTGCTCGCCGAGGCGCTGGCGCTCGGGGCGCGGGGCGACTGGCCGGGCGCCGAGGCGCGCGTCGCGGCCGAGGGCGATCCGCTCCTCTCCGACATCGTGCTCTGGCGCAAGCTCCGCGCCGGCGAGGGCACCGACGACGAGTACCGCGCCTTCGTCGCCCGCCGCGGCGGCTGGCCGGGACAGAGCCATCTGCGGCGGGCGGTCTTCGGGCGGGCGGACGGCGCCGGCGGCGCCGGGCTGTCGGGCCCGGCGGCGGAGAACTGGCGCAGCTTCGACCGGCTCTACGACCGGCGGCGCTGGGACGAGGCCGAGCGTCTGCTCGAGCAGATCACCGTGCGGCCCGAGAACCTCGGCGATCCCGGGCGCTGGTCGCGGGCGCGTCTCGTGCTGGCCCGGCGCGCCGCGCGCGAGGGCCGGGCGCGCCGCGCCTACCATCTCGCGAGCCAGCACCACCTGACCCCCGCCGTCGGCTACGACTATGCCGACGCCGAGTGGGTGGCGGGCTGGGTGGCGCTGCGCCAGCTCGGCGATGCGCAGGCCGCGCTCGGCCACTTCACGCGCTTCGAGGCGGCGGTCGAGACCCCGATCAGCCTCGGCCGCGGCGGCTACTGGACCGGGCGCGCGCTCGAGGCGCTCGGCCGGGCCGACGAGGCCCGCGCGGCCTATGCCCGGGCGGCGGCGCACCAGACCTCGTTCTACGGCCAGCTCGCCGCCGCGAAGATCGGTGCGCCGGGCGATCCCTCGCTCGCCGCGGGCGACCTGCCGGACTGGCGCGTGAGCCCGGCGATCCGCCACGACGACGTTCGCATGGCGACGCTCCTCCTGTTCGCCGGAGAGGAAGCGCTCGCCTTCCAGAGTTTCAGCCATCTCGGCCGCACCATGCCGGGCGCCGGCGCCATCGCGGCGCTCGGCCGGCTGGCGATCGAGCTCGACCGCCCGCATTACGCCGTGCGCATCGCCAAGAACGCGGCGCGGCGCGGCATGGTGATCCTGCCCGCCTACTACCCGCTCCACGATCTCGCCGCCTACGCCACCGAGGTCGAGCCGGCGCTGGCGATGGCCGTGGCGCGGCAGGAGACCGAGCTCAACCCCGAGGCGGTGAGCCCCGCCGGCGCGCGCGGCCTGATGCAGCTGATGCCCGCGACGGCGCAACGGGTCGCCGGCTGGATCGGCGAGGCCTACTCGGCCCCGCGCCTGACCGAGGACTGGCGCTACAACGCGCGCCTCGGCCAGCGCTACCTCGCGCGGCGGATCGGCCAGTTCGGCGGCTCCTACGTGCTGGCGGCGGCGGCCTACAACGCGGGCGCGCACCGGGTCGACGAATGGCTCGTCGAGATCGGCGACCCGCGCCGCCCCGGCGCCACCGTCGAGGACATGATCGACTGGACCGAGATGATCCCGTTCTCCGAGACGCGCAACTACGTCCAGCGGGTGATCGAGGCGCTCTACGTCTACCGGAGCCGCCTTTCGGGCGCGGCGGGGCCGATGACCGTCGAGGCCGACCTGATGCGCGGGACGGGCCGGGGCGTGGCCGGTTTGGAATGATTCTTGATTTGCGCCGCCGGCCGGGCCATGTCTGAGCGGAACGCACGGAGATTGCCCATGTTCATCCAGACCGAAGCGACGCCCAACCCGCAGACGCTCAAGTTCCTGCCCGGCCAGGCCGTGATGCAGGCCGGCACGGCCGACTTCCCGACCCGCGAGGGCTCCGAGGCCTCGCCGCTCGCCGCCCGCATCTTCGAGGTGGACGGGGTGCAGGCGGTGTTCCTCGGCCGCGACTTCGTGACGGTCACCAAGGGCGAGATGGCGTGGGACCACCTGAAGCCCGCGATCCTCGGGGCGATCATGGAGCACTTCCAGTCGGGCGACCCCGTCATGCGGGGCGAGGGACCGGCTGCCGGCCATGCCGAGCATCACGGGCCCGACGCCGAGATCGTCGGCCAGATCAAGGAGCTGCTCGACACCCGCGTGCGGCCCGCGGTCGCGCAGGACGGCGGCGACATCACGTTCCACGGCTTCGACCGCGGGGTGGTCTACCTGCACATGCAGGGCGCCTGCGCCGGCTGCCCGTCCTCGACGCTGACCCTGAAGCAGGGGATCGAGAACCTTCTGCGCCACTACGTTCCCGAGGTCGTCGAGGTGCGCCCCGTCGGCGTCTGAGCCCGTGCGCGGCTCGTCGGCCGCGGCCGCTGTCCGCTCGCGCCGCTCAGGCGCCGCCGGCGGCCCCGGCGCGGCCGGGGTGCGCCGAGGAGACCGCGGAGGCGGTCGAGGAGGCGCGCCCGCGCCGCGCGGCGCATGATCCTCGGGATCGACACCTCGGCCGGGCGGTGCGCCGTGGCGCTCGTCGGACACGACGCGCGCCTCATCGCCGAGCGCGCCGCGGCGATGGAGCGCGGCCACGCCGAGGCGCTCTGGCCGATGGTCGATGTCGCGCTCGCCGAGGCCGGCGCCGGCTATCCCGACATCTCCCGGATCGCCGTCTGCACCGGGCCCGGCTCCTTCACCGGCATCCGGGTCGGCGTCGCCGCGGCGCGCGGGCTCGCGCTCGGGCGCGGCGTTCCGGCGCTCGGCATCGACCGGTTCGACGCTCTCGTGGCGCCGCAGGGCCCGCCGACCGGCCCGCCGGGGCGCGCGGTCGCCGTCGCCCTCACCGGCCCGCGCGACACCGCCTTCCTGCGGCTCTACGGCCCGGACCGCGCGCGCATCGGCGCGGACCGGCAGGTTGCCCGCGCCGAGCTCGCCGGGCTCGCGCCCGCGGACGCCGTGCGCGTCGGCGACGGCTGGCCCGGCGCCGACCCCGAGGCCGGCCTGCCGAGCCCCGCCACGCTGGCGAGGATGGCGCTCGGTCTCGCGGCCCAGCCGGAGCCGCCCGCGCCCTACTACCTCCGCGGCCCGGGCGCCGATCCGCCGCGCCGCGCGCCGCCGCCCCGGATCGGCTGAGGGGGTGCGCGGTTCCGTCCCGGTCCGGCCCGAGGAGGCCGAGGCCGTCGCGCCGCGTCTCCTCCGCCTGCTCGCGGGACCGGGCTGGCGCGCGGCCGACATCCGCCGCCTCCAGCCGCCCCGGGGCTTCGTCCTCGCCGATCCGGGCCGGTCGCGCGCCGTCGCGCTCGTGTCCCTCGCCGCCGACGAGGCCGAACTCCTCGAGATCGGCGTCGCCCCCGCCGCCCGCGGCCAGGGGATCGGGGCCGGGCTCCTCGCCGACGCGATGGACCGGGCGGCGCGGCTCGGCGCCCGCCGGATGATCCTCGAGGTCGCCGAGGACAACCGGCCCGCCCGCGCCCTCTACGCCCGCGCCGGCTTCGCCGAGGCCGGGCGCCGCGCCGCCTACTACCCGCGGCCCGGCGGCGCGCGGGCCGACGCCCTCGTCCTCGCCCGCCCGCTTGCCGCCCCCGCGGGCCCGCGATAGGACGACCGAAAGCCCACGGAGGACCGCCATGAGCCCCAAGACCCTCTACGACAAGATTTGGGACGCGCATCTCGTGCACGAGGCCGAGGACGGCACCGCCCTCCTCTATATCGACCGCCATCTCGTCCACGAGGTCACGAGCCCCCAGGCCTTCGAGGGGCTCCGCATGGCCGGCCGGCCCGTGCGCCATCCCGAAGCCACCCTCGCGGTGCCCGACCACAACGTGCCGACCGACATGACCCGCGCCGAGGTGATCCGCGACGAGCAGTCCCGCATCCAGGTCGAGGCGCTGCGGCAGAACGCGCGCGAGTTCGGCATCGAGATGTACGACGTCGACGACGTCCGGCAGGGGATCGTCCACATCATCGGGCCCGAGCAGGGGCTCACCCAGCCCGGCCTCACCATCGTCTGCGGCGACAGCCACACCGCCACCCATGGCGCCTTCGGCGCGCTCG